>NZ_HG315671.1:3751506-4051506 GCF_000723205.1 Formosa agariphila KMM 3901
TAAATATTAAAGTTTATATCATCTGTTATATTTCGTCTATTCCTCCTCCTGTTAGTACTCCTGATTCTACGTGGTCTGGTGAGACTAGCATGTCGTCATCCATTTCTTCGTTTACACATGCAGTTAATGATCCAAATAATACAAGGGCTAAGGCTGTAAGTTTTAATGTTTTCATAGTGATAAAGGTGTTAGAGTGATTTTTAAAAATTAGTTATCTAGTGATATTATCTTTTATATTTCGTCTATTCCTCCTCCGGTTAGAACTCCTGATTCAACGTGGTCTGGTGAAACTAGCATGTCGTCATCCATTTCTTCATTTACACAAGCGGTTAATGATCCAAATAATACAAGGGCTAAGGCTGTAAGTTTTAATGTTTTCATAATGATAAAGGTGTTAGAGTGATTTTTAAAAATTAGTTATCTAGTGATATTATCTTTTATATTTCGTCTATTCCTCCTCCGGTTAGAACTCCTGATTCTACGTGGTCTGGTGAGACTAGCATGTCGTCATCCATTTCTTCGTTTACACATGCAGTTAATGATCCAAATAATACAAGGGCTAAGGCTGTAAGTTTTAATGTTTTCATAATGATAAAGGTGTTAGGGTGATTTTTAAAAATTAGTTATCTAGTGATATTATCTTTTATATTTCGTCTATTCCTCCTCCGGTTAGAACTCCTGATTCAACGTGCTCTGGTGAAACTAGCATGTCGTCATCCATTTCTTCATTTACACAAGCGGTTAATAATCCAAATAATACAAGGGCTAAGGCTGTAAGTTTTAATGTTTTCATAATGATAAAGGTGTTAGAGTGATTTTTAAAAATTAGTTATCTAGTGATATTATCTTTTATATTTCGTCTATTCCTCCTCCGGTTAGAACTCCTGATTCTGCGTGGTCTGGTGAGACTAGCATGTCGTCATCCATTTCTTCGTTTACACATGCAGTTAATGATCCAAATAATACAAGGGCTAAGGCTGTAAGTTTTAATGTTTTCATAATGATAAAGGTGTTAGGGGGATTTTTAAAAATTAGTTATCTAGTGATATTATCTTTTATATTTCGTCTATTCCTCCTCCGGTTAGAACTCCTGATTCAACGTGCTCTGGTGAAACTAGCATGTCGTCATCCATTTCTTCATTTACACAAGCGGTTAATGATCCAAATAATACAAGGGCTAAGGCTGTAAGTTTTAATGTTTTCATAATGATAAAGGTGTTAGGGTTAATTAATGATTTTAATATTTTGAGTTAATTATAATGTTTACATCGTTTTAATGAATTCGCCTTTCAAAAAATTTAAAATTTCGAATGGAAAAACAGATTTTTTAATCACAACTAAATGAATTAGTTACACGGCTAATATATGCTAAATTTAACATAATATCCAAGCACTTAAAAGACAAAATGCAAACTTTATCGATGAATTACATTAATTTATCCTTTTTTATTAACAATCCATATTAATTCAAAATAAATTATGCATCCATTATTCTTTCTAATTCACTGACTCCTATATCAATACTTATTTAGAGTTTATTATGATAATTTTTGGGACTGAAAAAGTAACGCTTAAATTATTGAAATACTGTTGGGTATCTAGGTTCTTATTGATGAATCAGCTTTGAAAACAAACTTAACAAAACCTACAGTAGACACTTTAAATCGAACTAATTATACATTAATTTTAAAATAAAACTGTTAAATTTAAAACTCGTAATACCAAAGAATACTTTAGCAACGTTACACAACATAGAATCATTTAATTTATTAGCTTATACTTTTAAATCTTAGTGCCTCGCTTTGATAAATTTTAAGTTAAATATTTATTTTATTACATCAATTTAAATTAATATTGCACTCGTGTTTAATGAGTTAGAGCATATATGAAAAAAGAAAACGCAAAACGTCTACATCAAAATTACAAATATCTTCTTGTTGTCATTGTAATAATCGGTTCTTCAATACTAGGAACCAAAACCTTAGCAAAATACAAAGTGAATGCTAATCATTTAGCTTCAAATAGTGAATTTATAGGAGATTTAAACAGTTTTGCAGACGACAATTACTCCAGCTTACCATTTACTGCACCTGCAGAAGATTTTAGACCTTTAGATTTATACAAAAACGATTTTTTCTCAGCTTCACTTAAAGAAGAACTATTTAAAAATTCGAATTGGAAACATCTTATTCAAAGCAAAAAAATGGCTGTTGGCGTTATCGATTTAACGAATCCCGAATCTCCAAGATTTGCAAACATTAATGGAGACGAGATGATGTATGCTGCTAGCTTACCTAAAATTGCTGTACTATTAGCCGCAGAAGATGCCATAGAACACGGCGAATTAAAAGATACGCCTGAGGTTAAAAGTGACATGCGCTTAATGATTAGCAAATCGAATAATCAAGCGACTACGAGAATGATTGACCGCGTTGGATTTCAAAAAATTGAGGATGTTTTAACATCAGAAAAATATCATTTATACGATAAAGATCAAGGTGGCGGTTTATGGGTTGGAAAACGTTATGCCGCAGCAGGCGCAACTAATAGAGAGCCTTTAAAAAATTTAAGTCATGCTGCGACAGCAGAACAAGTTTGTAGATTTTACTATTTAATGCTTCACGGAAAGCTTGTAAGCCCAAAACGTTCTAAGCATATGTTAGACATGATGGAGAATCCAGAGTTACATCATAAATTTGTAAATACACTGGAAAAACTAGCTCCAAACGCTCGGTTATTTAGAAAATCTGGATCTTGGAAAAATTGGCATTCAGATTCTATTTTGGTTTGGGATGCTGAAAGAAAATATATACTAGTAGCTTTAATAGAAAATGAAAATGGAGAACAAATTATTCGTAATTTAGTAGACCCAATAGAAAAAGCTATAAATATAAAACCAAATGCAACTATTAAAACCAGTTAAAACCTACCTACTTAAGGTTTTTGACTTAAATGAAAATGAGTTGCAAAAAACGCTGTTATTACAGCTGAATATATTTTTACTCATAACTACACTACTGGTAGTTAAACCTACAATAAATTCGTTATTTTTATCAAGACTTACAGCCAATGCATTGCCATTGGCTTATATATTTACAGCTATATCTGCCGTAATTGGCTCCTATTTTTACAACCGCTTTTTAGAACGTTTTCCTTTAAATAGGGTTATTGAACTTACTATACTGGGGTGCTTGTTCACACTTATTGCTTTTGGAATCGCCTTAAATCTTAAAGTAGATTTGGGATATTTATTATACATTCCTTACATCTGGGTAGCCATTTATGGTTTACTAACAACTTCTCAATTTTGGATTTTAGCAAACTTAGTTTACAACATTCGTGAAGCAAAACGCGTATTCGGATTTATTGGTGCTGGTGCCATTGCAGGAGGTATTTTTGGTGGATATTTAACTTCTGTTTTAACTCGTTTTATAGATTCTGAAAACTTATTATTTGTTGCCGCTTTTTTACTGTTTTTTTGCTTACCAATAACGCGATTTATTTGGAAAAAAAATGTAATTGAAAAAGGTTTAACTCCTAGAAAACAAACACACGCTCATAAAGGAGAATCTGCGATACAACTCATTAAACAATCTAAATTACTTACACTAATGGCATTTGTTATTGGCCTAAGTGTTTTGGTTGCAAAATTAGTAGATTATCAATATAGCCATTTTGCTTCAGAAATGATATTAGACCCTGAAGACTTAACGTCTTTTTTCGCATTTTGGTTTTCAACACTAAGTGTTGTTTCCTTGCTTATTCAATTGTTCTTAACCAAATATATAGTGGGGACTTTTGGAGTAGGGAAATCGTTATTATGGCTGCCTTCTGGTATTTTATTAGGCTCTATTGTCTTACTTTTTATTCCAGAATTAGGAGTTATCGTCTTCATAAAAATTATAGATGGAAGTTTAAAACAATCTGTTAATAAATCGGCTACAGAATTGTTATCGATTCCAATTCCTATGGATGTTAAGAAAAAGACTAAAACTTTTATTGATGTTGTAATAGATAGTATCGCTACAGGATTAGCGGGACTTATTTTAATATTCTTTATAAACGGATTAAATATTCATTCTATTTATGTAAGTATCATAACCATCTTATTAATTATAGTCTGGATTGTTCTGATATTTAAATTGCGTGTAGCCTATATTGATGCTTTTAAGAAATTAATAGACACGTCTTCGTATAAAGACCCCGATAAATCAAAATTAAAAAAAGAAGAGCGTCCTGTAAAATCGATAATTCACAGTATAAAAGATGTCTTTGAAAACGGTTCTAAAAACCAAATCATTCATATGTTAAATAGAACTTTAGATGCTCCCGACGAGCGTTTATTTAATTCTATAAAAGGTTTACTTAATCATGAATCGGATAAAGTAAAATCTTTAGCTATTGAAAATTTATACTTCTTAAAAACCCAAGACCTTTCGGCTGAAATTGAACCTTTAATTTACAATCCCGACCAAGAGTTAACCACCAGCGCGTTTCAATACTTAATTCATAAACGCAAAGACAACACTCTAAAAATATTCGAATCGTATTTAAATAACAACGACGAGTCTATAAAAAACGCTACTCTAATCGCATTATCTTTAGAACTTAAAGACAATCCTATTTTACAAAATCATTTTAATGTTAACCGCTGGTTACAAAAAGCGATTGATGATTGGAGTACTTCTTCGGACACGGATTATAAATCCACTAAAATAAAAACGATTTTAGAAGCCATTGGTAATATTCATGCTAAGCCGTTTTATTATATTATTAGTAATGAACTTCAAGGCACAGACCTTAGTATTGTAAATGTCGCATTAGAAAATGCTGGAAAAACTAAGGATCCAAAATTTACAGACGCCATAGTAACTTGGCTTTCTAAAAAAGAAACAAGAAAGCAAGCTATTGCAGCACTTCATGAATACGACGAGGATATTATTGAAGAATTGGTACAAAAAACTAAAGATGAATATTATGATTTACCCGACGCCAATATTATTCCGTCTGTAATTGAAACGTTTCACTCTCAGAAAGCCATACATGCTTTAATTGAATTAATTGACACTACCGAACATTCGGTAACTATTGAAGTGATAGATAGTCTTAAATATTTAAAATGGAATTACCCATCATTGAAAATAAAAGACGCCTTTATAATTGATAAAATATTAGACGAGTGTCAGGTTTACCAAACAACCTTATCCTCTATTCATTCTCAAATCATTGTAAATTACAAAGAGAAACATGATCATATCAATTCCAAAGAAGTAGAGGAAGCTCGAAACGGATTGATGCGTATTCTTGAGCAACGTTTAGACCGTCAATTACACCGCATATTTAAATTTTTAGGCATTAAATATCCACCAAATGATATAGACCCTATTTTAGATGTAATTATTCATGGTGAACAAGAACAACGTATTAATGCCATCGAATTTTTAGATAACATTTTAGATTATCATTTAAAACGCGAACTTATACCGATTGCAGAATCTGCCTTTTTGCATAATGAGCTTTCTAGTGAAATCATTAAAAAATTAGATTTAAAAGTATACTCGGAAACAGAATGCTATAAAATTTTATTGCAACGACAAGATTTGAAAATAAAGCATGCCGTGTTGTATTTAATAGAAAAAGTGAATAACAAAACCTTTATTCCTCTTGTTCAAATGGTATTAAACGATCATAGCGAAAGCATAAGAAACCAAGCCAAACAAACTCTAGACATTTTACAACAAGGTAATTAATCGTCTTGTTCATCATCCATAATCGCATCAATTTTAGAAGCTAACATTAAATGGTCGTAAGCAGAATTTTTGTGTAATACATTAGACATTAAACAAACAGCATAACGCGTTCCGTTAGGTTTTTCTACAACGGCAACAGAGTTCATATAATTATAAACATTTCCAGCATAATCGCCACACTTCCCTTTGTCTTTATCACATTTATAAAAACTTCCTGACTTAAAATATACAGCAGAACTATCTAAACGTTTTGAGGCTGCGTAACGAATACGTCTATCCGTCATATACAACAAGCGTTTCATTTCCAGGCTAGACGCTTCGTCTACAATCTCGCCTTTTTCAAGTGCGATTACAAACTTTATTAATCCAATTGGCGTCCCTATACTTCCATCTCTCCCAGGAATATAATTCCCTGCTCCGTTAGTAAAAAACTTACCTAAACGCCATTCTTCTTCAGTAATTCCGAGTTCTCGTAACGGTTCGTTTACTAGGTTTATCGCCATTTCGGACAATTCACTTTTAGGCGTTTTTTTAAAATAGGCTTCACCTTCTTCAAAAGTTAATTTCGGATACTCACCCTGAAACACATGCATTAATACAGCTTCTCTCCAAACCACACTAGCGGCTCCGTTATTGCTAACAGAAACCATATTGTCCAACCATTCGTATAACGTAAATTCGTCTGTAGCACGAATGGTTCGTTTAACCAAATTCTGCGTGTCTAAATCGTAAATAGGAACTGTATGATGGTCATACAATGCCCAATTTCCTGCTTTAACTATTTTATCTTTTAATAACTGACGACGCTCTTCGAAATCGCCTCCTGGTAAAATCTGACATAATTGATTAAAAAATGCTGACAACACCACTAATTTCCCAACACTACCTGGCTGATAGCCTACAGACTCACGATGTTGCGCATATCGGATAGGTTGCCCTTTAGTCATATCTAACACAGCTATAGAATAGTTTTTATCCAAACCTCTAAATAATTGTTCTATACGCCCCTGAAGCGCTTCATCTATTTGAGGAACAGCTCCGAGTTCACTTTTTCTATCTTTTAAATTTAATCCGATAGAGTCTAAAGGTCTAAAAGCGCCTGGTGGAATACGATGACTTTTAATCTCACCGCTTTTTACACGTTCTAAATAAGCCAAACGTTTAATTCCCGTTAAGGCATAACCATCTATAGGATAAAAATGATTAGCTGTAAACCCGAAGGATGCTAAAACAACAATAAGTAAGAGTAATTTTTTCATAATTATAAGGCGGTGCTATTAGAAATCTTTTTAGACAAATCGACTTTTGGGGTAATAGATTCGAGATAGGTTGAACTTTTGGCTTTTTTATTCTCAACAAACGGACGCACTTGAAATAACCATAACTTATCCTCTTTAAAACCAAGTTCTACATCGTATGGCCCTTCAATACCTTTTTTCTCCATTTTTTCAACTAATTCTTTACTAAAGGCATTTACTGTTGCTATTGTTTTAGAATTAACAATCGGAGTTTCGAAAGTCGTTCTGTTGCGTTTCGTACCTCCTGTGCTGGGCAACGACAAATAAGACGGTTCGCGAGATGGGGAAATTAAATGATGATTGCCATTATTTTTAATGGTCCACGTTTCTGCAGCTTGCCCGTCTACAGCGCCACCAACACCGCGACTAAACGCTACGGTAATTTCGTCTGTGTTACCAGAAGAAACTCCTTTGGTAATCATAACTCCGGAAAAATCGTTGTTAACTCCAGGAATAACTACAATAGAAGGATATACATTCTCGGGATTAGTTAAGTATTTCTGACGCCATTTAAAGCTACGTTCTGTATATGGCGATGCCCAAACGGTTTTAATACCTTCAATAATTTTGTTGCGTTCTAACACATTAAATAATGTTAGGTTTAAACCAGCGCCTGTAAAACTTTTTAAATCTTCCATATTGGTATCACTTCTTAAAAACACAGAGGTTTCACCCAATTCTGTTCCTAAAACAGATTGAAAGTTCCCTTCTAAATCTGAAATAAAACCATCTAGAAGTGGCATCTCAATGATTAATTTTCGCAACTTACTTAACTCTGTTAGCTGAAAATTTTCAATATCTTTTGCTGGTTTGCCATCCTTTTCCATTTGCCTAGCATCATTAAAAATGCTATTTAAATAGTCCCAATACGTTGTGGTTTCGTTTGGAATGGTTTGCTTCATATGGTTTAAAAAGATTCCGAACGGTATTACAAATCCTTCAACCACATGGTCTGGAAAGTTTTCTTTTAATTCTCCTAAATTAGCAGCTTTTGGGCCGCAATAAATTCCTGAAGATTTGGCATTAACTTCTCTTAGATTTAAAATGGTAGTCCTGTCTAATCTTATTTTCTCCACAGGAACAGTAATCATATCATGTGTTTGTTCTGTTTTCGAAAATAAAAACTGTTCGTCTGCTGTCATCTCGCTTTCTTGCTTCATAATCACCGTTCCTTTATTCGACACGGCATAAAAAACAACTTCTCCAGAGTACTTTTTAAATTCACGAATATTATCTGATGAAATTGCCGCATTAGGTATTCCTAAATTACGAGCAAGTAATTGTACATGCGATACTAAATTCCCTTCAGAAACGGTTAAAATACCTGCTATAGGTTTTAAATCTGATGGCGGTCTATCGAAAACGTAAATATTATTAGGGTCCACATCCATGCCCTCACCAGAACCTTCAACAACCACTAATTTCCCTTTGGCATAACCCGGATTTAAACCGTGAATATGACTTTGATTATCTAAATTTAAAACACGATTACTTAAAGCCGATTCGGCAGAAATAAACGTGCCTAATTTCCCGATACTATTCCCTAACGGAAGCGCCACAGAACCCCGAATTCTATCGTCTAAAAACCCATGAACCAAAGGTTCGAATCCTTCATAAAGCGTAACAACATCACCGAAAACAGCACTATTTTTTCCTGTTCCCCACTCCAATTGTTTACGCGCTGCTTCTAAAATTGAATGTAACGTTTCTAATGTTAATTCTGAATTTTCAGTTTCTGCTAAATAGCCATTTATCTCTTGCCATTCCCATAGTTCTGTATATCCAGACGCTGCAGATGCTGTACTTAAGTAACACACTTTACCAATTAAATCTTCTAATGTGTCTGCAGGATAATCACTAACTTGTTTGGTAATTAACAACTCCAATTTCAAAGATAAATCGAATAAAGCTAAACGGCCTTCTGCTGATTTCTCTTCTAAAATATTCTGACGAATAAACCACATAATTTCTGCAGAGCCTTCAATTTTAGTCGCTGTAGTTTCTGCTTGGTAAACGGTTATAAATTCATTTAACTTCGTTTTAATTTCTGTATTTGTAAGTGCCGAAACATAAGCCGATAAACTTTCAATATGTACCGGCTCGAAATAATCACTCATAGTGTCTACCAATTCGTCTAATTGCTTATTTAAACCAGGAGTTAATTTACTTGCTTGACTAGCTTTAAACTCTTTCACCTTTTCAATATCCGATGGTTCGGGTTGCCCATGAATTTTAATTCTTAAATTCATGAAAGGCTCGAATTCCTCTGCTAAAACTTTAGATTGACTACGCATAAGTTGCGCAACATTTGTATCTTCAGAATGCGGAATATCTTTAACCGCTTGACGAATTAAATAAAACTGCTTTGCGATATAGTCGTCGTTTTTAAGTAACCAAGAAAAAAAGTCTTTTCCCCAAGCTTGCTCATCCTCTACTTGAATGGCTCCTCGATAATATTGTGAGCGTCTGTGAATCCAACCATCATCTACCGATTTCAAATATTTTTCAACGATATATTGTTTTAAACGCGATTGAGCATTGGTCTGATCCCAAAAATCTGCTTTCGCCGTAGACGCCAAAATTTGTCCTAAATACACATGGCTTTTTTCACCCAAAGCGATAACATTGTCCTTGTAACGGGCATGTTGTACACCGCCATCCTCACAAGGTTCTTTTGGCATATTAATAGTACCATCGTCGCAAAACCAACGAATATCGCGATACGGGCCTCGAATATCTTTTTTAAAGTCTGAGATATATTCCTTTATTCTGGAATTATCTATTGCCGATTTATCTTGTGCATAGACCGCACAAGTAATTAAAAAACAAGCAAATGAAACAAATAATTTGTTCATAATAAGTAGAAATGGTTTACTACGAAAATATATAAATCTCGGTTAATAACTTCAGAAATTAATTAAAAATTTAAAATTCTACACACCTCTTAAAACACACTTAATGAATACGTTTAATTTGAAATAAGCATGCCTGAATACTAAGAATAACACCTTCAGTTTTTTTATTCTGCTACTTTTTCTATTTTTGAAAACTACTCTAAAAGACATTCTAAAAATGCCTATTCTTTCTAAACTTTCTCTTATTGTTTTTCTATTATTTTTCTCAGGAAATATCTATTCTCAATTTAACGATAAAAAAATGGGTAGTTGGTATATGTATGCATTTAATGCCGAACTAACCGATAGCCAATGGGGTTTTCAAGGAGATATTCAACATAGAAACTGGAATGTTTCGGGCGATCTAGAACAATTACTTTTAAGAGGTGGCGTACATTATACACCAAAAAACAGCAAGATTAAAATTACTGCAGGATATGCCTATATTCAATCTAGTTATTACGACTCTAGCGAAATACAAAACCATGAAAACAGAATTTACCAAGAAGCTAAAATGCCACAAAAATTAGGTGGGCGTATTTACTTAGGTCATCGGTTTCGATTTGAGCAACGCATGGTGCAAAATCAAGATTTCAGAACCCGTTTTAGATATGCATTTAGTATAGATGTACCACTTAACAATAGATTACTAATACCTAAAACATGGTATATTTCGGCATATGACGAAATATTTATTAACGGACAAAAAGATATTGGGAATAACAAGCAAGTTGATCTTTTCGATAGAAATCGCGTGTATTTTGGAGTGGGTTATATTATTTCACAACATTTAAAAAGCACCTTTGGAGTTCTTAGACAAAACACTTCTACCTGGAGTAAAAACCAATTTGTATTGAGCTTATTCCATCATATCTAATTGTTATAGACATCTAAATATATTATTTATTACACCAACAAAGGCTGGTTGGTAAATTATTCCACCACTTTTTCCACACGTTCAACAGTATCTTGAATGGAAAGCGTTAAACGTACAATGCTATTTTCTTTTGCAAATAAATCGTGAGGCACATTAGAATCTAATGTTAAAAGGTCTCCTTTTTTTAAGGCATGAGTTTGTCCGTCCACACCAAAATCAATTTCACCTTCAAACACTTCAACAACTATAGGTTTTGGGGCTTTGTGCTCTTTCATTAACTGACCTTTCTTTAATAAAATCCGTATTTCTTTACTAAATGCCGTTTGTAGAAGCACACTAATAGCCGGCTTATCGGCGTTATATTCTAAATTATCGTATAAATTATTTGTAGTCATAGTTAATGTATTAAAAGGGTTTGTTTGTGGAATACTGCTTTTTACCGAAGATATTAAAATTTAGTTACAAACTTATTAGCTTAAATCTTTAATAACTACTCAAATTAGCCTTTCAGAATGATTACATTTGATTCAATTTTGGTTCAATATTGATTTAGATTGAGTTAATTTTAGTAAAATAATTATAATATTTTTGCGCCTATTCAACTTTGACTTTGGAAGAACAACAACAAAAAAAAACGAAACTATCTACTAGGCTTAAGATTTTTAAAATCTTAAGAACCATTTTCATCGTCTTTTTTGTCCTTTTTCTAAGCATCGTGCTATTTATAAGAAGTCCGTGGGGACAAAATCTTATTGTAGATTATGCGACGTCTTTCGTATCAGATAAAACGCAAACTAAAGTCGAAATAGACAATCTTTTCATCACGTTTGGTGGCGATATAAAATTAAAAGGATTGTATTTAGAAGATACCAACGGAGATACTTTAGTCTATTCTAAATCTGTTGAAGCCGATTTACCATTATGGCCAGCCATTACAGGAAAAGGCATTGGTATAGAAGATTTAGATTGGGAAGGTTTACGTGCTAATGTGATTAGAAAAGATTCTATTTCTGGTTATAATTTTCAGTTTTTAATCGATGCATTTGCCACTTCAGACACCATTCCAGTACCAGAGACAGAAGCACCAAGCGACCCTTTAAACATTATTGTTGGAGCTATTCATTTAAAAGATTTTAATATCGTTTTTAATGATGCCGTTTTGGGTATTGATAGTCACTTTAAAATTGGTCAAGTAGAGCTAGAGTTCGATACGTTCGATTTAGACGCCATGGATTTTAGGACGTCTGAAGTTCTCGTTTCTAATTCCGACATCAACTACATTCAAAGTCCTGTGCCTCCTTCTAAAGATACAACAACTACAACTTTACCCTATCTGCTTTTCGAAGATTTTAAAATTGAAAACACAAAAGCACACTACATTGCACTCGAAGATGGTATTGAATTAAACACGTCCATTTCTAATTTTTATATTGAAGATGCAACTATCGATTTACCTAAAAGTAAATTCACTATTGATGATATTGGTTTAAAAGACTCAGACATTGTTTTTCTTACAACAACTAAGGATTCTGAAGCCAATACTGAAAACACATCGACTTCCATAACTAAAATAGAATGGCCAGCATTTATAGTAGACATTAATGCTATCGACCTAAAAAACAACAGTATAAAATACGCCGTTGATAATGCAAAACCTGTAACAAACACGTTCAACGCCAATGCAATTAACCTGAGTGATTTTATTTTAAATGCCGAAAACATATATTTAAAAGACCAAACCGCAGGATTAAATTTAGTTGCTTTTTCTTTTAATGAAGCGTCTGGTTTACATCTTAAAAAAGGGCAATTAAAAATTGAAGCTACAGACAATTTCTTAACACTTACCAATTTAGACATTGCACTTAACAACAATAAAATTAAAGGAGAATCTCGTTTAGATTATCCAAACCTATCAGCATTGGCAAATGCACCACAAGATTCTAAAATAGACTTAAAAATACCGGTTATACAATTAGATGTTAAAGACGCTTATCGTTTTCAACCCGATTTAAAGACCAATCCGTATGTAGATAGTTTAAGTAAGAAATTGGTAACAGGAAAATTAAATGCTAGCGGATATTTATCTTCAATCGCATTACAAAACACCGATTTAAATTGGGGAAAGACGACACGTATTTCGGCAACCGGATTGATTGAAAACGCCACCAATCCCGATAGTTTAAAATTAAACATCTCTCCGTTTAAAGCCCAAACTCTAAAATCAGATTTACTTCAGTTTGTAGACGAAAAAGCATTAGGCCTAAGTTTACCAGATAGTATTGTGTTATCGGGAACTCTTGCAGGTACTTTAACAGATATTAAAACCAAAGCAACATTAACCTCTTCTCAAGGTGCTGCTAACCTTACCGCGAGTTATAAAGACAATAATGGATTGGCCTTTACATCGGACTTAGAGATTATTGACTTTAAATTACAAGAACTTTTACAGAATGAAGATTTAGGTCCTTTAAGTGTCACCCTTAACGCTAATGGTAGCGGAAAAACCATAAACGATTTAGATGCGAATTTAGACGCCATGATTTCCAGTTTTAGACTGAAAAATTACGACATTATAAACTTGCCTATAACAGGTAGTATTGAAAATGGTAAGGGTCGTATTACATCTGCTTACAAAGACAAAAACATAAATCTAGATTTAAACACAGAACTTGTTTTAGACAGTATTTCTCCAGAAATAATCGCCGATTTAAATATTATTGGAATCGACTTTCAAGCACTCGGCGTTGTAGAAAAAGACATTAGGGCAGGATTAAAATTACACGCAGATTTTAAAGGTAATGCAGATAATTTCGACTTAAAAAGTAGTGTAAACGAAGGCACTATAGTTTACGATAATAAAACCTATTTACTTGGAGATATTATAGCCAACGCTCATGTCGATGTAGATACGACCTATGTGAGTGTCACTAATAAATTATTGAGTTTAGAACTAGCATCTAACGCCAATCCGGAAACATTTAGCAACGCTATAGACCAGCATATTTCTAGTTATTTTAATGTCGATTCTACCCATACAACCTCTGCTAAACCTGTAAAGGTAAAACTACGAGCCAAACTAAGTGATTCACCCATAATAAGTGATGTATTTGTTCCTAATCTAGAAAATTTAGATACCATAGATATTGCTGTAGACTTTAATCAAACTGAAAAACTTTTAAAAGCCAACATTTCGGCACCGCATATTAATTACGGAGGGAACGAAATAGACAGCTTGGCTTTTACTTTAAATACGGATGTAGAAAAATTCAATTTCGACCTTGGTTTTAATGAAATTCTTGCTGGACCTATTCAGATAAAAAAGACAAATTTTAATGGAAATCTACTAAATAAAGAGATGGATTTTACAATGGTTTCTTATGATGAGGCTGATGTGTTGATGCAGTTAAAATCTAAAATCAAAAGAGAAGACAAGCAATTAATCATTCATGTATTACCAGAAAGTCTCATCTTAAATAAGGAAACTTGGCAAATACCAGACGACAATGCATTAACGTATAGTACTAATCTTTTAGAATTTGAACATTTCAAATTTAGTAATGCCAACAAATCAGTAACTTTTTTAAGTGCTACTGCAGAACAAAATGCTAAAGATGAAATTTCTATAAATTTTGAAAACTTTAAAATTGAAGACTTTCTCGCCTATTTAAATCCTAAAAAGGAATTAGCTCAAGGCCAACTAAACGGTATGGTTACTGTTCAAAATCCGTTTGAAAACCGCGGATATATCGCCGATTTAACGATAAACGAACTAAATGTTATCGATACAAATTTTGGAACCTTAACCCTAAAAGGCGATTCTAAAACTGCTAATAATTACACCTTTAATCTTTCGACAAAAGATGGTGATGCCGATATCGATATTATAGGAGATTATACCGCTATAGAAACCAATGCGAATTTAAATGTCAATTTTGCCATTAATGAATTTAAGATGAAAGCCATCGAAGGACTTTCGCTTGGAGAAATTTCTGAATCTTCTGGAGCCTTTAGCGGAACCTTTAAAATTGACGGCGCTTTAGATAATTTGCAGTACGATGGCGATTTAGTGTTTAAAGATTCAAAATTCAAAGTCACTAAACTAAATAGTTTTTTCGTTTTAACTAACGAGACTTTAAATATCGATAATAGCGGTATTAGCATGTCTAATTTTACTATAAGAGACGAAGATGAAAGTGCTTTTGTACTCGATGGTAAAGTAGGAACTGAATCGTTTACAAATCCAACATTCGATTTAAAAATTAACGCAGACGATTTCCAAGTTTTAAATGCTACAGAAGAAGAAAACGATATGGTTTATGGGTTCGTGTCATTTAATGCTAACGGCACAATTAAAGGCGATTTAAATGTTCCTGTAATTAAATTAGATGCAGATGTAAATCCTAAAACCAATGTAACCTATGTTATGCCATCGTCGGCAGTAAATATCGAAGAACGTGACGGTGTTGTCCTTTTCGTAAATCGCGACAATCCCGATGCCATTTTAAATAGAACTCAAGAACAACAATCTACAGTAACAGGAATAGACCTACATACTAACCTGTCCATTACCAAAGAGGCCGTTATTACATTAGTTTTAGACGAGTCTACGGGAGATAATTTTCAAACCTCTGGAGAAGGCGATTTTGTATTCACTATGGATACTAACGGCCGCATGAACTTATCTGGTGTATATACCGTTTCTGGTGGACATTACGAAATGAGTTTATACGAGGTTGTAAATCGTAAGTTCGAATTAGTTTCAGGAAGTAGAATCTCATGGTCTGGAAATCCTTTAGATGCTACATTAGATGTCAGAGCATTATACAATATAGAAACCTCAGCATCTTCATTAATGGCGTCTCAAACATCTGGCTCCGACCCTACAACTCAAAATAAATACAAACAAGTATTACCTTTTGAAGTGTATTTAAATATAAAAGAAGAGTTATTACATCCTAAAATTACCTTCAACTTAGATATGCCCGAAGAAGAACAAGGTGCTATTAGCGGACAAGTTTACGGTACACTTCAGCAGGTAAATCAGGATGAAGGAGAACTAAACAGACAAGTATTTTCTCTATTAGTCATGAATCGTTTTTATCCAGAATCGGGAAGCGATGGTAGCGATGGTGGTTTTGCCTCTATAGCCAGAGACAACTTAAACGACGCCTTATCTGACCAGTTAAATATGTTTTCGGATAAACTTATGGGAAACTCTGGATTAGAATTAGATTTCGGATTAAACAGCTTTACAGATTATCAGGGCGACAGCTCAGAACAGCGTACACAACTAGATATAGCGGCTCAGAAAAAATTATTTAACGACCGTGTCATTGTGCGTGTTGGAAGCGCTGTAGATATTGAAGGAAGCGATCCTACCGGAGAAGAAGCGCCTTTAATAGGCGATGTAAGTTTAGAATATTTAATTACTCCCTCGGGAAAATATCGTCTAAAAGCTTTTCAGAAAAACGAATTCGAATCGGTAATCGATGGACAAACTATTGTAAGTGGCTTAGCATTAATTTTCACTCAAGAATTTAATGAATTTCAAGAACTATGGGATGCGATGTTTAGAAAAGAAAAGGAATTGGCTGAAGAGAAAAAAGAAGATGAAAAAGCGGAATTAAAATCAGAAAACATTGATTAAATATACTCACATAAAAAACACTCGCAGAGGTTTATTGCTAAAGAATAGGTTGAGCGCCGTTGCTTTACTTTTATTGTTTTTTATCATGGCATCTTGTAGTATTAAAAAGCATATTCCAGAAGATGAATTACTTTATAGAGGAGGCGAAGTTAACATAGAAACAGACTCTATTATTGCGGAAGAGGAACAACTTCAGGATGAGTTAGAAGCCATATTAAGACCCGAACCAAACACTAAATTTTTAGGGGTTTACCCGGGACTATATTATTACTATATAAACCAGCGTGAAAAACCTGGCTTTATAAACAAATGGCTCTATGAAAAGATTGGAGAAGAACCTATTTACGCATCGGATGTTAAAACATACGAAGTAGACGATATCATAATAAACAGACTAGAAAATCACGGTTTTTTTTACAGCAGTTCGGCTTCAACACTAGATAAAAATGAAGACGACAAAATAGCTAAAGCTATGTATTCTGTTTCCATAAAGCAGCCATATACCTTAGCAAGTTATCAATTAGACAGCTTACAAGAACCCATATACACTAGCATTCAAAGGAGTGTTAATAGATCAGAATTTAAAAAAGGTTTACGATTCGATTTAGATTTTCTAAAAACGGAACGGCAACGTATCGACCATCATTTAAAGAGCAAAGGCTATTACAATTTTAATTCCGATTTCTTAATTTTCGAAGCAGATACCACACGTTACAGCTCTAGACAATTCGATTTATATTTAAGATTAAAGAGTGGTGTTCCCAAAAAATCACTTGTGCCTTATAGAGTAGAACAAATCAATATTTTTTCTAATTACGATATCGAAAATGATTCTATAACAAATGATACAATCCGATTTAATAATAAAAACTTTATCGAAACGGAATCGTATTTCAATCCAAAAGACTTAGACCCATTTATAACGCTTAAAGAAGGTGATTTTTACAATCCTAGAGCATCTAGAAACACAGCAAGACGCCTTTCTACAATCGGAACTTACAAATATGTTAATATTCAATATGAAGAAAAAGATTCATTATTAACAGATTCTACAGCCGTATTACATGCCAATATTTACTTATCGCCTTTAAATAAACGGTCTTTAAAAGCCGAGTTGCAGGCGGTCACAAAATCGAATAGTTTCGCTGGGCCTGCTTTAGAGTTTTCGTACAGCAACAGAAATTTATTTAAAGGTGGTGAAATTTTTAGTTTAAGCACCAATTTAGGGTACGAATTTCAAATGGGAACGGATTCGGACGAGCCTAGCGCAAGTAGTACGTCTATTGGTATAAAAGGAGAAATTTTATTTCCTAAAGTGCTTTTTCCGTTTAAAATTAGCGACAGCTTCTTCGACTATTCTATTCCAAAAACAAAAACCAGTTTGAGTATCGATTATTTAAACCGATCAGATTTATATCGCTTACTTTCTGGAACTGCAGAATTTGGATATGTGTGGAATGAAAACAAGTATACGACCCACGAACTTAATCCGATTTCTATAAACTATAATAACTTAATTAAAACCACTCCTGAATTCGACATTATACTCGAGGACAATCCGTTTTTACAGGAAAGTTTCGACCAAGAATTTATTGCTGGATTAAACTATTCCTTTATATATAATGAGATGGTCGATGTGAATAAAACACATCAAATTTATGTTAATACTACTGTCGATATAGCAGGAAATGTGGTAAGCTTATTTGGTAAAGATAATTCAGATTCTAAAACAGAAACCTTTCTAGGATTAGAGTATGCGCAATACGCCAAATTAGATGTCGATTTTAGATATCACTTTAATTTTAGCAACGACCAGAAAATAGCCACAAGACTCTTTGCGGGATATGGATTACCATATGGAAATTCTGAATTAATGCCATATATTAAACAATACTATTCTGGTGGACCAAACAGTATTAGAGCATTTCGAATTCGTTCTTTAGGACCAGGAACTTATGAAGGTGTAGATGATGGTACCTACAACGATTTTGTTGATCAAACCGGAAATATTCGATTAGAAGCTAACTTAGAATACCGTTTCCCGCTCTTTTCATTCTTTAAAGGCGCTCTATTTACAGATGCAGGAAACGTTTGGAATTCTAAAGAAAATGATGCTTTACCTGGCGGAAAAATTAGCTCAGATTTTATGCAACAATTAGGAATAGGTGTTGGTGTCGGAATTCGTGTAGACGTACAAGGTTTTGTAATTCGATTCGATTTCGCAGCACCCCTTCACGATCCTACCTTAAAAGATGGAGAACGCTGGGATTTTCAGTATGACGAAACGCGATTTAATTTCGCTATTGGTTATCCGTTTTAATTCCATCTACAAACTTAAAATGGTTTAATATAAAAACAGAAACTAAACCATACTTAATCACTAAATTTGCATTCTAGTTTTTAGGTATGACACACAATTTTGAATTAAGACACGTTAACGTTACACGCTACATGATGGCGTTACGAGAAGGTGGTTCGCTACCTGCTTTAGCCGAAGCCGACGACGATTTTAAATACGTTTTAAAGTTTAAAGGCGCAGGACATGGCACCAAGGCATTAATTGCCGAGCTGATTGGCGGACAAATAGCCAAAGCCTTAAATTTACAATTACCCGAATTGGTTTTTGCGCATTTAGACGAAGCTTTTGGGCGCACAGAAGCCGACGAAGAAATTCAAGATCTTTTACAAGGTAGCCAAGGTTTAAATCTCGCTTTACATTTTTTATCTGGAGCCATTACTTTCGATCCTGCAGTTACTATTGTAGATGAAACCTTAGCTTCTAAAATTGTCTGGCTTGATGCTTTTATCACTAATGTAGACCGTACATTTAAAAACACCAATATGCTCATTTGGCATAAAGAACTTTGGCTAATAGACCACGGTGCATGTTTATATTTTCATCATTCCTGGAGCAACTGGGAACAATCGGCAAAAAGTCCGTTTAAACTCATTAAGGACCATGTTTTATTGCCACAAGCTTCAAAAATAAAAGCTGTAGATGCCGAGTTTAAAGCACTTTTAACTCCTGAACTATTAAAAAGTATAGTTGATACTATACCTGATGTATGGTTACAATGGGAAGATATAAACGAAACTGCAGACGACATTCGTAAAGTGTACTTTAACTTCCTAACTACTCGTCTAGCCCATTCTGAACTATTTGTAAATGAAATTGAACATGCAAGAGCTTAAATTATACGAATATGCCATAATTCGGGTTGTTCCGAAATTAGAGCGTGAAGAATTTATAAATATTGGTATTATACTGTTTAGTAAACGCCATAAATTTATAACGGTTTTACACGCTATTCCTACTGAAAAAATAAAACTATTTTCTGAAGATTTTGATATTGAACAACTTCAAAAAAACATAAAAGCTTTTGAAGCTACGGCCGATGGAACAACAGCTGGTGGCCCAATAGCAGAAATGGATATTCCTTCTCGGTTTAGATGGCTAACAGCGGTTAGAAGTTCTGCCATACAAACCTCAAGACCACATCCTGGCATGTGTCATGATTTAGAAAAAACGGCCCAACGTTTATTTGAAGAATTAGTTTTATGATTTTATAATACGATGCATTGCATTACCATTTAATGCATTTAAGCTAAGATGGTTGAGAAGTAATATTTAAGTTTATGTCTATTAAAAAAACTGAATATTATGGAACCTAAAAGCAGAAAAAATAAAGAAAACAATTTAGATACAGCCTTTGTAAAAGAAGAAAACAATCCTACTCGCGATTATATTTTTCAAAAAGATAAAACCACAAAACGTACTAGTCTTGTTGTTATTATTTTTCTTTTAATACTCATTGCGGCTGTGGCAATTACTGCTATATTTTTAAACTAATTTTACAAATATAGCTACATTTATACTATATAATTACACCATCTTTTCTACACATTTAATGATGGTTTCCTGAAACCTATTAAAATTGAATGATTTTTAAAAAGGACTAGAAGTCAAACTGCTTTAAAATAAAAAAAGCATCCCAATTTTCAAGTTTGAAAAAAGGAAAGCCTTTCATTGGTTTAACAACTTAAACCTTAGATAAACATTACATTTATCTAACAACACAACTATCGTGTATTGCATAAAAAAAGCCTCAATTGCTTGAGGCTTTTAGCAATATTGCGGTCTGGACGGGATTCGAACCCGCGACCCCCTGCGTGACAGGCAGGTATTCTAACCAGCTGAACTACCAGACCGTTGCGTTATTGCGAGTGCAAATATACATCCCTTTTTTATATTACAACTATAATTATTGAAAAATTTTAATATTTAAATTAAGTATTAAAAAACGAGAATCATAATACAATATAAAACAACTAATTACAATAAAAACGTTGCGATACAAAGTCTATAATTTCTATGATATACGGGTAATATCTCAACATCTCTTCTAGATAATTAATATAACAGCTAAATCACGACATCTCCCTAAAGTGTTCGAGTGGAGTCGAAAACAAAAAAACGCATTATTGAATTTAAACCAATATGCACTCCACCTAAAAAGTAAGTGAAATTAAAAAACAGTTTGATTGTATCCTAAGTCAAGGATTATCATAAGAGATACATGACTTTGCTTAAATACCATTTAAATTTACGGTATTTAATCTCTAAACCTCTCTTCTATATTATTAGCAAAACAGTAAAATCATGATATCTCTCTAGGATGTTCGAGCGAAGTCGAGAACAAAGAAATATAGATTTTTTTCTGTTTAGATAAACTACAATATATGCATAAACACAACTAAGAGGAATAATCCAAAGTAAATCAACATGAAAACAAAATACCCATAAAATAAAAAAGCATCCCAATTTTCAAGTTTGAAAAAAGGAAAGCCTTTCATTGGTTTAACAACTTAAACCTTAGATAAACATTACATTTATCTAACAACACAACTACTTTGTATTGCATAAAAAAAGCCTCAATTGCTTGAGGCTTTTAGCAATATTGCGGTCTGGACGGGATTCGAACCCGCGACCCCCTGCGTGACAGGCAGGTATTCTAACCAGCTGAACTACCAGACCGTTGCGTTATTGCGAGTGCAAATATACACTCCTTTTTTAAATACACAAACATTTTATTTGTTTTTTTTCGTCGCTCTATTCACTACAAGAACTTAGAACGCTCTACCATAAAGGTTGTCAATATGTTATCGAAATTTTTATTTATATCGGCTTCCACATATTTTATTTTATACTGAGCACATTTTAACTTTAAAGCTTCAAAATACTTTAAAATTTCAGTTTCATAATTCGCTTTAATAGTGCCGGCATAGACATTTATATAAGCACCTGTCTCAACATCTAAGAACCGTTTAGGTGTATTATCGAAGTTAAAATGCAATTCCTTATCCTTATCAAACACATGAAACAGCACCACTTCGTGCTTATTATATTTTAAATGACGAAGGGCTTCAAATAATTGATCATCTTTTGCCGACTCTTGGAACATATCTGTAAAAAGAACAACCAAAGACCGTTTATGTAAATTTTCTGCAATGTGATGCAAGTACGTATAGGTATCTGTTGTTTTCTCCTTAGGATTGGATACAACCACACGTTCTAATTCATTAATTAGCATATGCCGATGTCTATCACTTCCTTTTTCTGGCGCATAATACTCGTAAGTATCGCTATATATACTTAAGCCTACAGCATCTCGTTGCCGTTTAAGCATATGCATAATAGACGCCGAAGCCAAAGATGAAAAAGCTATTTTATTTAGATGATTGAGTGAAAAGTTCTTAACATCTGGATAATGCATAGAACTACTATTATCAATGATAAGATGACAACGCAAATTGGTTTCTTCGTCGTAACGTTTGGTATATAATTTATCGGTTTTAGCAAACAACTTCCAGTCGATATGCTTTGTACTTTCCCCTTGATTATAAATTTTATGCTCGGCAAACTCTGCTGAAAATCCATGAAACGGACTCTTATGCATACCAGCTATAAAGCCTTCAACAACTTGTTTTGCCAACAATTCCAGATTAACAAATCCGCCTACATGTTGTAACTCTTCTTTTAAATCCATGAATTGTTTTTAATACCATCTAAAAATAAAAAAGGTTTAGCACTAAGCCAAACCTTTAATTACATGTTATATGTTTATTTCTATTACAAAAGCTCATCGATAGCGTCTGTGTATGCTTTTTTAGGAGCAACACCTACTTGACGACCAACAACTTCTCCGTTTTGAAACACCAAAACAGTAGGAATGTTACGTACACCATATTTAGAAGCAAAGTCTTGATTTGCATCAACATCTACTTTACCTACTACAGCCTTACCATCGTATTCTGTACTAATTTCATCAATAATTGGTCCTACCATACGGCAAGGTCCACACCAAGCTGCCCAAAAATCAACCACTACAGGTTTATCACTTTTTAATACAGTTTCTTCAAAATTCGCGTCTGTTATTTCTAATGCCATTATATTTATATTTTAAAAGTTCTACTTGTTATTATGCAAAATTAGTCAAAAATTTTGCGAAACCTTACATGCTTACTATTTGTTTTTTTTATTGCTAAATTGTCTTAATTGATGCTTTTAATCGTTGTTTAATTAATTCAACTTATAAAATACATCGCGATCTTCTAACGCATGTAATAATTCTTGCGATATGGTTATCTTTTGCGTACGACTTACCATTGGTAATTTTACTTTATCTTCTAAATCATAAACTAAAAAATTCAACAGTTTAGTTCCAATATGCGTATCAAACAATTGTTTTAAATCGGTGACTTTAGTTTCGGTTAAATTTGCAACGTTTAACTGTACAGATAGCTTTTTAGCATACTGATCCATAACATCGTGCAACAACTGAAAACTATTAAATTGTATTCGCGGTTCACTCTTCTTTCCGGTATCTTTATTTACCCAACCTTCACGCACAAATACTTTAACATGCACAAAGCTATTTACCACAAAAAAGTGTCTGAATTTTAAATAATCTTCACCAAAAATTCTAAACTCAAAACTGTCGTTATAATCATCTATAGTAAACATCGCCCAACCTTTTCCCATCTTACTAACGCGATGCTGCACATCTGTAATAACACCTCCAAAAGTAAGTTCGGCATTTAAACAGGCTTCTAAATTTCTGAGCATACTTAAATTCGCATTACAGAAATTCTTCATTTCAATTCTAAAATCATCTAAAGGATGCCCTGATATATAAATACCAACAACTTCTTTTTCTCGAGCTAGCTTCTCCATAGTTCCCCACTCTTCTGCCGGCGGCACTAGAGGCTCTTCTATTTGAACATCACTTGCTTCTCCAAATAAACTTACTTGCGCAGAATTTTCATTTTCCTGATGCTTATTTCCGTATTTAACCGCTTTTTCTAAAAACGTGATGCCATCGCCTTCATCTTGGAAATACTGAGCACGATGCGTATCTGCAAAACAATCGAAACCTCCCGCCAACGCAAGATTTTCGAATGCTTTTTTATTCGCTGCACGTAAATCGATACGTTTAGCAAAATCGAAGATAGATTTATAATGCCCGTCTTTTTCTCTATTCTCTACAATTGTCATTACCGCGCCATGTCCTACACCCTTTACAGCTCCCATACCAAAACGTACAGCATAATCATCGTTTACAGAGAACTTATAAAACGATTCATTTACGTCGGGACCAAGTACATCCAACTTCATACGTTTACATTCCTCCATAAAGAAGGTAACCTGCTTAATATCGTTCATATTATTCGATAATACAGCGGCCATGTACTCGGCAGGATAATGCGCTTTTAAATAAGCGGTCTGATAAGCAATCCAAGCATAACATGTCGAGTGCGATTTGTTAAAGGCGTAACTCGCAAAGGCTTCCCAGTCTTTCCAAATCTTCTCTAATTTCTTAGCATCATGACCTTTTGCACTTGCTTGATCAATGAATTTAGGTTTCATTTTATCCAGTACAGCAATTTGCTTTTTACCCATCGCCTTACGCAAGACATCGGCTTCACCTTTCGTGAAATCTGCCAACTTTTGCGATAAAAGCATTACTTGCTCTTGGTAAACCGTAATACCGTAGGTTTCTTTTAAGTACTCTTCCATCGCTGGTAAATCGTACTCAATTTCTTCATCTCCATGCTTTCTACTAATAAAGCTCGGGATATATTCCATTGGCCCTGGTCTATACAAGGCGTTCATGGCGATAAGGTCATCAAAAACAGTGGGCTTTAGCGCCTGCATGTGTTTTTGCATTCCAGGAGATTCGTATTGGAACACCCCAACCGTTTCCCCACGTTGGAACAACTCATATGTTTTAACATCGTCTAGCGGAAAATTCTCCGGATCAAGATCGATGTCGTGTTTTGCTTTTACAATTTTAACAGTGTCTTTAATTAGGGTTAACGTTTTTAACCCCAAGAAGTCCATTTTTAGTAACCCTGCATCTTCCACAACCGAGTTGTCAAACTGAGTAACATACAAATTAGAGTCTTTTGCCAAAGACACTGGAACGAACTTGGTAATATCGTCTGGCGTAATAATTACACCACAGGCATGAATCCCTGTATTTCTTACCGAGCCTTCTAAACGTCTCGCTAAGTTTAAGGTTTCTGCTTCAAGATTATTCCCTTCAGCTAGACTTATAAGCTCATTAACTTTCTCTAAATCTTCTGCTTTAAACTTTTCTTTTAACCCCTTTTCATCTAGTCCAAATATTTTATGAAGCTTAGACATATTAGGGATTAACTTCGCAATTCTATCGGCTTCAAAAAGTGGTAAATCTAATACACGTGCGGTATCTCGAATAGACGACTTTGCCGCCATAGTACCATACGTAATAATTTGTGCAACCTGATTACTTCCGTATTTTTCAATCACATAATCCATAACACGACTTCGACCTTCATCATCGAAATCAATATCGATATCGGGCATACTCACACGATCGGGATTCAAGAAACGCTCGAAAAGCAGATTGTACAACATCGGGTCGATATTGGTAATCCATAAGCAATACGCGACTACAGATCCTGCGGCGGAACCACGCCCCGGACCTACAGACACATCCATTTTTCGTGCCTCACGGATAAAATCTTCTACAATTAAGAAATACCCAGGATACCCTGTTTTTTCAATAACCGATAGTTCAAAATCTAATCGTTCAATTACTTCGGGTGAAAGCTCCTCACCATATCGGATTCTAGCACCTTTATATGTAATATCTCTTAGAAAAGCATTTTCTCCACGCTTTCCACCATCGATATCATCTTCGGGGTGTTGAAATTTTTCTGGAATATCGAACTTAGGTAATAATACATTTCGAGCTAATTCGAAAACTTCAATTTTATCGACAACTTCCTGAATATTACTAATAGCTTCAGGAACATCTTTAAAGAGCGCCTTCATCTCGTCTGAAGACTTAAAATAATACTCTTGATTTGGCATACCATAACGGTAACCACGACCACGACCTATTGGCGTAGATTGCTTTTCTCCATCGCGAACACATAATAAAATATCGTGTGCATTAGCATCTTTTTGGTCTACATAATACGTATTATTTGTCGCTATTAATTTTACATTATGCTTCTTAGAAAACTCTATTAATACAGGGTTAACACGATTTTCGTCTTCTTGATTATGACGCATTAACTCGATATAAAGGTCATCTCCAAACTGCTCTTTCCACCAAATTAGGGCTTCTTCAGCTTGGTTTTCACCTACATTTAAAACCTTACTTGGCACTTCACCATATAGGTTTCCTGTAAAAACAATGAGGTCTTCTTTATATTGTTCGATTAATTTTTTATCAATTCTTGGTACATAATAAAATCCATCTGTAAATGCTGCAGACGATAATTTTGCCAAATTATGATACCCATTTTTATTTTTTGCGATAATGACAATCTGATATCCATTATCTTTTCTCGATTTATCTAAATGATTTTCGCAAACAAAAAATTCGCACCCTAAAACAGGTTTCATTTCATTTAAAGTAGGCTCTTTCCCTGCTGCGATAGCTTCTTCATTTTTAGCCTGAACACCTTTATTATGATTGATAACAGCTCTAACAAAGTGAAATGCTCCCATCATATTGGCATGATCGGTAAGTGCTACTCCAATCATATTTTGTTTCGCAGCAGCACCAACTAAATCGGGGATACTTATAGTAGACTGTAATACCGAAAATTGTGAGTGATTATGTAAATGTGCGAAATTAACATCGGATAACTCCGATATGTTTTGCTTGATTTCGGCAGCAGAAAGATCTGTTGCTTGTGCTTTTTGTAAACGCTCATTAATTTTAGCACTTGCCTTTTTTAAGTTGATGTGTTTTAAACCTATCAACTGAATTTCTTGCGGATTCGCCTTATTAAAACGCTCGAAATAATCTGACTGTACATCTAAGGCTTCAACTGTAAATTGTTTTCTTCGGATTAATTCAAAGAAACAACGCGTCGTTGCTTCCACATCGGCAGTGGCATTATGTGCTTCACCAAACGGTTTATTAAACAGAAACTGATGCAGTTCTGTTAATGTTGGTAATTTAAATCGACCTCCTCGTCCTCCAGGAATCTGACATAATTTAGCAGTAAGTTCTGTACACGTATCTAATACCGGAAGTTCTTGTAACTGATTAGCAACAGCTTCCCTATGAAATTCGGCTCCCATAATATTAAGGTCGAATCCGACATTCTGCCCTACAACGAACTTTGTTTTACTAAGCGCAATATTGAATTTCTCTAAAACTTCTGCTAACGTAATACCCTGCTCCTCGGCTAATTCTGTAGAAATACCATGAATTTTTTCTGCATCGTAAGGAATATTAAAACCTTCTGGTTTCACCAAATAGTCTTGATGCTCGATACAATTTCCTAGCTCATCGTGTAATTGCCATGCAATTTGAATACATCTTGGCCAGTTATCTGAGTCGGTAATTGGGGCATCCCAACGCTTTGGTAAACCTGTAGTTTCGGTATCGAATATTAAGTACATAAAATTTTTTGTGCTAAAAAATGAGGAGGTTAAAAGTAAGAATAATTAAGGGGTTTTCGACCGCTCTTAACAACCTTTTATAAACAAAAAAAGCAACATCATGTGCTGCTTAATATTAGACTTAAAAAATTAACTTTATTCTGTAGAAAATGGCACTTGGTAGAACACGCCATTATTAAAATTTACCTTATTTAATCCTAATGAATCATAAGCTGTAAACCAAAATTTACCACTCACAAATCCTTCAGTGTTATTAATATCATCAATTTCTATTTGACCTTCTGAATGAAAAATAACACTTTCGTCTATATTAGTTGTTAAAGTGTCATTTACGGCACTAAATAGTGTAGTATACATAACATTATTCGCATCTAAATATGTGGCCTTTGGTGTTTTTCCTGCTCCCAATTCAAAGAGAGTATCGTTGCCATTTGAGGGCACTTCAAGTGTAATTACTTCCCCATTTAAACGTGCAGAAATAGTTAACACGTTAGACGATTCTGAAACACCTTGAGAAATTGATTTCCAAAACTCTCCGTCTTTATTCGCCTGAAGTGCAGGAGCATTAAATTCTATATTTTCTTCGCAACCTAAACACGTTAGCATCACTAAAAGCACTAAAAGCCATGTTCTCATACTATAAAATCTTTGAATTAGGGATTCAAAAATAAGACAAATAATGCTTATCATTTCATTTAAATTAAGTTATTGAATATTAAATTTTTATAGTATCTTTGCGCCCTTATTAATAACAGAGGTCGAGAACCTCAAATAATTAATTATTATGCCAGTAAAAATTAGATTACAAAGACATGGTAAAAAAGGGAAACCTTTTTACTGGATCGTTGCAGCTGATGCAAGATCAAAAAGAGATGGTAAATACTTAGAAAAATTAGGTATCTACAATCCAAACACAAACCCTGCAACTATCGAATTAGATGTAAACGGTGCTGTAACTTGGTTACAAAACGGTGCACAACCTACAGATACTGCAAAAGCTATTTTATCTTACAAAGGTGCAATGCTTAAAAATCACCTTGCTGGTGGTGTTAGAAAAGGTGCTTTAACTGAAGAGCAAGCAGAAGCTAAATTTACTGCTTGGGTTGAAGAAAAAGCTGCTAAAGTAACTTCTAAGGAAGATGGTTTAGCAAAAGCTGAAGCTGATGCAAAAGCAAAAGCTTTAGATGCTGAAAAAGCTGTTAATGATGCAAGAACTGCTGCTGCCGCTGAGGCTGAAGCAGAAGCAAAAGCTGCTGAAGAAGCTGCTAATGCTGAACCTGCAGAAGAAACTTCTAACGAAGAGGAATAAAAAATTAATTTTTTTATACTTTTAAAACCTGACAACTCGTTGTCGGGTTTTTTTTATTTAAAATATTATGAAAAAAGAAGACTGTTTCTTTCTTGGAAAGATTGTAAAAAAATATAGTTTTAAAGGTGAACTTCTTATAAAACTAGATACAGACGAACCTGAATTATTCGAAGATATGGATTCGGTGTTTATTGATTTACGAAACAATTTAGTACCATTTTTTATCGAATCGTCTCAACTTCACAAATCAGAATTACTCCGTATAAAGTTTGAAGATGTAGATTCTGAAGCAGATGCAGATGCTTTATTGAAATCAGATTTATATTTACCGCTTAGTTTTTTACCCGAATTAGAAGGTAATAAATTCTATTTCCACGAAATTATAGGCTTTACTGTCGAAGATAATAATTTTGGAAAAGTAGGTATCATTAAATCAATTAACGATTCTACTGCTCAAGCACTTTTTGAAATAGATCGCGATGGTATTGAAATCTTAATTCCGATGAACGACGAATTTATCTCGAAAGTAGACAAGCCTAACAAAACAATTTTTGTTGAAACTCCCGAAGGTTTAATTGATTTATATTTAGAAGACTAAATGTCATTCTTTAGAATGACGCACTACAACTTTTACTATGAGCAAACCATTTAAATTCAAAGCATTTAGCATTAATCAAGACCGCTGCGCCATGAAAATTGGCACAGATGGCGTGTTACTTGGTGCATGGGCAAGCATCGACCATCATCCGTTTTCTATTCTTGATATTGGAGCAGGAACAGGTGTAATTGCACTTATGCTAGCCCAGCGTAGTTCGGCAGAACTCATTGATGCAATGGAAATTGATGATGAAGCTTACGAACAATGTGTAGATAATTTTGAAAACGCTCCTTGGGGAGACCGCCTATTTTGTTATCACGCTGCCTTAGAAGAATTTGTTGATGAAATTGAAGACAAATACGACCTGATTGTCTCAAACCCGCCATTCTACTCTGAAGATTTTAAAACCGATAATGAACAACGTGATTTAGCACGTTTTGCAGATGCGCTTCCGTTTGATCATTTAATAGAAAGCACCTCAAAATTATTATCTAAACATGGTGTGTTTTGTGTGATTGTCCCTTTTAAAGAGGAAGCAAATATGATTGATTTAGCCTCAAAAGTAGACTTATTTCCCAACAAAATTCTACATGTTAAAGGCAATCCAAATTCAGAAATTAAGCGCAGTTTAATGCAATTTTCATTTTCAAAAACAGCTATTGAAACAAACACTTTAATTATTGAAAACGAACGTCATAATTATACTGAAGACTACATTAACCTTACTAAAGATTTCTATTTAAAGATGTAATGTTCTGCCGAGTAATCGTTAAATTTGAGTAATTAGATTGACGATTGTTCCACAAAAAGACAAAAGCAACTCGCTTTTATCTAAAAACATGCGCTTTATGAAACCAGATGTATTTGAAGCACCAGACTATTACAACCTAGACGAACTTTTAACCGACGAACATAAATTAGTTCGAGATGCTGCACGATCATGGGTAAAACGCGATGTCTCTCCTATTATTGAAGACTTCGCTCAGAAGTCAGAATTTCCGAAACAACTTATTAAAGGATTGGCAGACATTGGTGCATTTGGCCCTTATATACCAGAAGCATATGGAGGTGCCGGATTAGATCAAATCTCGTATGGTTTAATCATGCAAGAAATAGAACGTGGCGATTCTGGTATTCGCAGTACCGCTTCGGTACAATCGTCCTTGGTAATGTATCCCATTTGGAAATATGGAGATGAAGCACAACGCAAAAAGTATTTACCAAAATTAGCGAGTGGCGAATGGATTGGATGCTTTGGATTAACAGAACCAGACCATGGTTCTAATCCGTCTGGAATGACTACCAACTTTAAAGATATGGGAGACCACTATCTTTTAAATGGTGCCAAAATGTGGATTTCGAATGCGCCATTTGCACAAGTTGCTGTGGTTTGGGCAAAAGATGAAACTGGTCGTATACATGGTTTAATTGTGGAACGTGGCACGGAAGGCTTTACCACTCCAGAAACACATAACAAATGGTCGTTACGAGCTTCAGCAACAGGCGAATTAATTTTCGATAATGTAAAAATTCCAAAAGAAAATCTATTACCAAATAAATCCGGACTAGGTGCGCCGCTTGGCTGCTTAGATTCTGCCAGATATGGTATTGCTTGGGGAGCTATTGGTGCTGCGATGGATTGTTACGATACAGCCTTGCGCTATAGTAAAGAACGCATGCAATTTGGAAAACCTATCGGTCAGTTTCAGCTTCAACAGAAAAAATTAGCCGAAATGATTACAGAAATCACCAAAGCACAATTATTAACGTGGCGACTTGGGGTTTTAAAAAACGAAAATAAAGCAACTTCTGCTCAAATTTCTATGGCTAAACGCAACAATGTAGACATGGCGATTACCATTGCTAGAAATGCAAGACAAATGCTTGGCGGCATGGGGATTACTGGAGAGTACAGCATTATGCGTCATGCTATGAATCTTGAAAGTGTAATTACTTATGAAGGGACTCACGACATTCACCTCTTAATTACAGGATTAGACATTACAGGTTTAAATGCTTTTAAGTAATATTTAAATATGTTTTTTCATGTATATTTAGGGTATGTTTTCATCTCAAAAAAGATTAGATCGCGCTTATAATACTGCTAAAGTTATTGAATTTGATGACACGTCTAAATTTGTTTTCTTTAGCGATTGCCATCGTGGTGATAACAGTATTGCCGACGATTTTGCTCATAACAGAAACACCTATTACCACGCCTTACAACAATACTTTAAAAACGGGTTTCATTACTGTGAACTAGGAGATGGAGACGAATTATGGGAAAACATTTCCTTTAAATCCATATTCGAAGCACATAAAAATGTGTATATGGTTATGAAGGCCTTTTACGACGAAAACCGTTTAGATTTAATTTGGGGAAATCACGATATGGTTTACCGTAAACCGAACTACGTTGAGAAACATTTAAGTACTTTTTTCGACCCTAAAACAGGTTTAGAACACCCATTATTTACCGACATTAAGATTCATGAAGGCATCATTTTAAAACACAAACAGACGCAGCAAGAAATCTTTTTAACGCATGGCCATCAAGCCGATTGGTGGAACTACGATTGCTGGAAATTAAGTCGGTTTTTAGTGCAAGTGTTGTGGAAACCTTTAAATGTAATTGGAATTTCGGACCCTACAAGACCTGGAAAAAATTACACCGAATTAATCCGTATTGAGCGCCTTATAAAAAAGTGGATTAAAAGTAAAAACAACTTAATTACAATTGCAGGGCATACCCACAGACCACGTTTTCCTAATCCAGGACACATAGCCTTCTTTAATGACGGTAGCTGTGTACATCCGCATAGCATTACAGGAATTGAAATTGAAAACGGAGAAATTTCGCTTATAAAATGGGACACCTCTACAACAGATGAGGGCTATTTTAGAATTGTAAGAACCGTATTAGATGGACCTAAGAAATTGAAAGATTATAAGACTTCTTAAATGTATTTTCAATATTTGCAATACAACAATACCCTAAACAACTTTGAAATAAGCTATTTAGGGTATTAATTTTTTATTCAGAAAGAATTATTGATACTATCCTAAAAAGTGTGTAAGTTCAAAATTTCAGGGTTAGGTTATTTATAACTTAATCCTGTTTTCAAATATAGCTAAAAATTGATTTAGTATCACTCCCCAATTTCTGATTGGCATGGTCCATTTTTTAGTGCTTTCTCTCAAAGCTAAAAACACGGATTTCATAACTGCTTCATCGGTTGGAAACGAGAGTTTGTTTTTTGTGTATTTCCGTATCTTTCCATTTAGGTTTTCTATAAGATTTGTGGTGTAGATTATGGTTCTTATTTCAATAGGAAAATCAAAGAATACTGTAAGCTCATCCCAATTATTTTCCCAACTTTTAATGGCGTAAGAATATTTAGAATCCCATTTAGTTTTGAAGTCATTTAAAGCAGCTTTGGCAGCTTCTTTTGTAGGAGCAGTATAGATTTGCTTCATGTCACGAGTAAATTCCTTTTTGTCCTTCCAGACCACGTAACGACACGAATTTCTTATTTGATGCACAACACAAATTTGAGTCGTTGATTTCGGAAAAATAGTTTTAATAGTATCCGTAAATCCATTTAAATTATCGGTAGCTGTGATAAGTATATCTTGAGTTCCTCGAGCTTTAATATCGGTTAAAACACTCATCCAAAAGGCTGAAGATTCATTTTTACCTAACCATAATCCTAGGACTTCCTTTTTGCCATCTGTTCTCAGGCCTACTGCAATATAAATAGTCTTGTTTATGACTTTAGAGTTTTCCCTAACTTTAAATACGATGCCATCCATCCAAACAATTAGGTAAGTGGCCTCCAAAGGCCTGTTCCGCCAAGCAATAACATCTTCTGTAATCTTATCTGTAATCCTTGAAATAGTGGATGTAGAAATATTAAAATCGTACAGCTCACGTATTTGTTCTTCAATATCACTGTTACTCATGCCTTTGGCATAAAGCGATATAATAATATTTTCGATGCCTTCTGTTGTACTTTCTCTTTTCTTTACAATTAAAGGATTAAAAGAACTATCACGGTCTCGAGGAACTTGAATCTCTGTTTCTCCTAAAACGGATTTTAATTTCTTTTTAGTGTAACCATTTCGAAGGTTGGCTGCTTTACTTTTTTTGTGCTTATCGTAGTCTAAATGGGCATCTAGTTCCCCTTCTAGTAACTTCTCAATACCACGTTTGTGCAACTGTTCTAAAAAGGATGTTAGCTCTGGTGCATTCTTGAATTGTTTTAAAAAGTCTTCGTTTAATAAATCTTCTGGTTTCATAAGTGTGTAAAAGTTAAAATTAATGAATAAAAAAATCTCAGATTAATATTTAACCTGAGATTTTAAAACTTACACAGTTTATGAGATACTGCCGAATTATTCTAACTCTCTGGAGCTAAAGTAACAATTAAGCCTTCCATTTCTGGTGTCATTTGAATTTGACATCCTAAACGGCTATTGTCTTTTACATTAAACGCTTCAGAAAGCATCGCTTCTTCGTCGTCTTGCATTTCCGGCAATTCTGTATCAGACTCCACATAACATTGACATGATGCACACATGGCCATTCCACCACAAACACCAATTGTGCCTTCTGGAGCTAGCTCGTAAGAACGTACCACTTCCATAAGGTTCATTGCCATATCTGTAGGTGCCACAACATCGTGTGTTACCCCGTCTCTATCTGTAATCTTTATATTTATATCTTGCTCTTCCATAGTTTGTACTACTCGGGTTGGTTGATTAATAAAACGTCGACCAAAACTACACTTTTATTTTTTTATTTAATAGCCTTAACTACAGCTTTTGGTGATTCTTTTCTAGAACCATCAAACCCATCAATACCACTTACAGTTGTATACTTAAGCACGTATTTTTTACCTGGATTAATAATTTTATAGGCCGCTTGACACATTAACGTGGCTTCGTGGAACCCACATAAAATTAATTTTAACTTTCCTGGATATATATTTACATCTCCAATGGCAAAAATCCCCGGGATATTTGTCTGATAATCTAAAGCGTTATCTACTTTAATAGCATTCTTTTCAATCTCTAATCCCCAGTTTCCAATAGGACCTAACTTTGGAGAGAGTCCGAATAAGGGAATAAAATGATCTGTTTCTATAATAAATTCTTTATCGATGTGCTGAGATTGCGCTACCACAACACCTTCAACTTTATTATGACCAATAACGTTAATAACTTCGGCAGGTGTAATTAATTTTATCTTTCCTTTTGACGTTAACTCCTGAACTTTTTCTACTGAATCTAAAGCGCCTCGAAATTCATTTCTACGGTGAATTAAAGTGACTTCTGAAGCAATATCTGCCAAGAAAATACTCCAATCTAAGGCTGAATCTCCTCCTCCAGAAATTACAACACGTTTATCACGATAAACTTCTGGATCTTTAATAAAATATTCAACACCTTTATCTTCAAAAGAAGCAATGTTAGGAATTAATGGTTTTCTAGGTTCAAAACTTCCTAACCCACCTGCAATTGCTACAACAGGTGCTTGGTGTTTTGTTCCTTTATTTGTGGTTACTATAAACGAACCATCTTCTTGTTTCTCTACCGTTTCTGCACGTTCACCTAAAGTAAACCCAGGTTCGAATTGTCTAGATTGCTCTAAAAGATTTTTAGTTAAATCTCCCGCTAAAATTTCTGGAAATCCAGGAATATCGTAAATCGGTTTTTTAGGATATAATTCTGAACATTGTCCACCAGCTTGCGGTAAAGCATCTATGAGGTGGCATTTTAATTTTAACAATCCAGCTTCGAAAACGGTAAATAATCCAGTTGGGCCTGCCCCAATAATTAAGATGTCTGTTTTAATCATTTATAATAATCTTAAAAAAAGTATCCCTACTTTTTTATTCTACATTTATCACTTGCTCTATTTGTGGCACGTACTTTTTAATGGTCATTTCCACACCCGACTTAAGTGTCATTTGGTTTACACTACAACCAACACATGCGCCTTGAAGTTGCACACGTACTAATTTATCATCTTCTATGGAAATTAGAGAAATATCCCCTCCATCACTTTCTAAAAAAGGACGAATCTCATCTAACGCTTTCTCTACATTTAATCTTATTTCTTCTGAAGTCATAACTTATTTTTTAACTGATGAGCAACCAGCCATCGTGGTAATTTTAATTGCTTCTGTTGGTGGTAAATCATCATTACGTCTTACCACTTCTTCCACTACATTCTGAGTTAACTTCTCGAAAGATTTCTCTAAGATAGTTGCTGTTTGTAATGCCGCTGGACGACCAACATCTCCAGCTTCACGTATGCTTTGTACCAAAGGTAATTCGCCTAAAAATGGCACATTTAAATCTTCGGCTAAGTGCTTAGCACCTTCTTTACCAAAGATGTAATATTTATTATCTGGTAATTCTTCTGGTGTAAAATACGCCATGTTTTCAATAATCCCTAACACAGGAACATTGATGCTTTCTTGCTGAAACATAGCCACTCCTTTTTTAGCATCTGCTAAAGCTACATTTTGAGGTGTACTTACCACAACAGCTCCAGTTATTGGTAACGACTGCATGATACTTAAATGAATATCTCCTGTTCCTGGAGGTAAGTCTAATAATAAGAAATCTAATTCGCCCCAATGTGCATCGAAAATCATTTGGTTTAAAGCTTTAGCAGCCATTGGCCCTCTCCACACTACGGCCTGATCAGGCTTGGTAAAGAATCCGATAGACAATACTTTTACACCGTAATTTTCTACAGGTTTCATTTTAGCCTTTCCATCTATCGTTACCGATAACGGACGTTCGGCTTCTACATCGAACATAATTGGCATAGATGGTCCGTAAATATCGGCATCTAAAACACCAACTTTAAAGCCCATTTTTGCTAATGTTACAGCTAGGTTTGCGGTAACTGTAGATTTTCCTACACCACCTTTACCAGACGCTACTGCAACTATATTTTTAATTCCAGGAATTTGTTTCCCTTTAATTTCATTTTTAGGTTTAGCCGCTGGAGCATCAACTTTTAAATTCACTTTAATTTTAGCTTTTTCATAAACTAATTCGTGAATGGTTTTTAAAATATCGACTTCAGTTCTCTTTTTTGCTTGTAAACTAGGATTGGCAATGGTAATATCTACAACAACCTCATCACCAAAAACTATTACATTTTTAACAGCTCCACTATCAACCATATTTTGTCCTTCACCAGGAACCGTAATGGTTTGTAATGCTTTAAAAACATCTTCTTTTTGTATCTTCATTTTAATATATTCTTTGTGAAATTATAAGCTAGAGAAGCTTTTAGTAGAGTTAACATTGACACTCTTACAGTAATTTTCAGAAATTATTTATTTAGATTAATTCTAAGTCACAAATATACTGTGAATTGTTTAATTATTGAAACACTTATTTGGCAAAGATTTGTTAATTACACCCTTGAGTTTCTATTTCATTTGAATCTGCACAAACACTTAATTTTTAATCATGTTTCGATAGCGACTTAAATTATCTGTAGCTTGTAAAAGCTTCGCTTTTAATTGATGATTTAAATGGGGATTCTGACTTAAATAATCATCTAAAATAATTTGTGCTTCTGAGGACTGATAGTTACCAATGGTGGATGATAGCCATTTTAACGGAAAAAATAAATCGCTTGTATTTTTCACATCTTCTAACAACGTTAAACTTAAAGGCAGATACGCAATGGCTTCTTTTTGATGTAATGGATGATGGATATACTGATTTGCAGTATAAACCCAATCTGTATTTTTTCTATTCTCAACATTTTTAAACGATTCAAACAAGGCTTGTCTCTCGGCAGAATGTATCGCTAATGCAGGGCGCAAGAACTGAAAGCGTTCTTTGGCATCTTGACTCGTAATTTGAGTGTATGCGGTATTTAAAATATTATCGTGCTTAGGATGTGCATACAATGCCAATGTCATGGCTAAACTTGTAAAATCCTTTTCGTTTAATTTTAAACTATCAATAGTGACATTTTTGTTCCAAACAGCGTATAACTGATTTAAACTTTCGTCTTGGTACGCTAAATTAGAAAACGAAGCATACACACTTTTTTTAACCGAAGTGGTTAAAGTTGTATTTAAACGGTTCCATAACCTTTTCGATAATTCTGGTTGAAGTTTTTCGCGCTCCGCTTCACTTAGAAAATCCCAATACAAGCTTCCAAAATCTGAACTTACAGTACTAATTATTAATTCGTTGGTTTCATGCTCCAATCCGTTTAAGAAAGCACGTAATGCCGTTTGTACCGGAATATTTCCAGACAATGCATTCTCGTACGTATTTATATAATTTGAAGCTCTAACAACATCGTCTTGAATTTGAAAACTATTTAGAGCCGTATTTGCATCTATAGGAAAAACGCCATAACCAGAACCGTTGCTGTTATATACTATTGCCTTAGGTTTTGGCAGCCCTTGAATAGACCTAATATTTTGTGAAGCTTCATGAACATGAATTATCCTTTTTGCAATAGAATCTGAATATATTAAAGCAACTTCCAATTGCTGAGGCCATAAATTCGCACTTCCATCTTCTGCTTTTTGATGCAATGTGAGCGATTGAATAACGTCTTCTTTATAAACAATATCGTTTGTAAAGACAGGCCTTCCAGACTGATTTACCCAAACATCACTCCAAGCCTTAATATCCGCGCTAGACTTGGCATCGAAAATGCTTACCAAATCGTTCCAAGTCGCATTGCTATTTGCATATGTTTTTATGTACTCTTGAAGTCCGAGTTTAAACTGTTCTTTTCCTAACAGCATCTCCAATTGGTTCATCATAATCGGAGCTTTATTATAAATAATACCGCCGTACAAACTGCCTGCATTATTTAAATTATCCAGATTTTGGCGAATAGCATTGGTACCTTTAGTACGATCTACAGCATAAGCACTTGGCGCTTTAGTTACCAAATTTAAAAGTTCAAAATTAAATTCTGGAAAACTAGGATTTACCACTTTAGCTGCCATAAAATTGGCAAAGACTTCCTTTAACCATACATCGTTAAACCAATCCATAGTAACTAAATTTCCGAACCACATATGTGCAACTTCATGCGAAATTAAATTCGCACGGTTCCAATGTTTCAGTTTCGGCATATAGTCTTCAAAAAACAAAGAAGATTCTTTATATTGAATTGCACCCACATGCTCCATACCTCCAAAAGGGAAGAATGGAATGGCTGCAAAATCTAATTTGCTAAATGGAAATTCATAATTTGTATAATCTTCTAAAAAGGATAAAGCATGTTTATGCAACTGATAAATGGGATCTAAACTCTGTGCAATCTTAAGCGAATCTTGTTCTCTATACATAAACCGATGATTGTCTCTTGAAACCTCATCGAACTTCCCTGCTACAAACGAAAACAAATACGTACTCATAAGCTCTGTTGTGTTAAAAACGTAAGTTGTATGAGCTTCGGTTTTAATTGTCGATTCTGGATGTGTGGCACTTAACACACTCCAATTATTAGGTGCAACAAGTTCTAATTTATACGTTGCTTTTAAGTTTGGTTGATCAAAACACGGAAACAAAGCTCTAGCATGATCGGGCACAGATAACGTATATAAATATTCCTCGTTTCTATTTAAATATTGATCACCGGCTTGAAACTGAATTTTAAATGCGTTTTCTCCTGTTTTTAAATAGCGTTGTGGAATAATAAGATGCTCATCTTTATAGATAGTCTCAATAGCTCCAGAGACCATAAAGACTTTAGGTACCTCTGCATTATTAGGACTAAAATCTAAAACTAAAGGCGCATCGACATCATTAAGTGTAAATTGCAATTCTAAATTAGAACGAATAGGAGCTGTTTTATCTTCAGAAAGATTAAAACTTAAATGATAATTAATATTAGATAGCGTTTCTTTTCTATGTTTTGCTAACTCCCAAGATACGCCGGGATCTGTTTTAAACTGTTCGTCTGTTTTGTTTTGGCAAGACCATAGACAACAGAAAATTAAAGCAATAACAATATTGAACTTCATAAGTAGCGTTTATTAGTCTTACAAGATAATAAAAACCACTACAAATGTGGTTGCTTTTCTATGCCTCTAACTCGCCTAAGGCTTCGGTAGGATCCCAATAATAGGTCTTTAGATTTTGAACCTGATTATTTTTAACGGGCACACCTTCGTTTTCTAATAACTGTTGCATGAGGTTTGTGCCTTCAAAATGAAATTTACCTGTTAACAACCCATTTCTATTTACCACACGATGTGCAGGAACATCGTCCATATTGTGCGAAGCATTCATAGCATACCCAACTATTCTAGAGCTTTTGGCTGCACCTAAATACCTAGCAATTGCACCATAACTAGTTACCTTTCCGTAGGGAATTTGCTTAACAACCTCATAAACTTTATCGAAAAAACGAAGTGTTTCTGGTTTCATTAGCCTTCTCGTATAACTTGAATTAATGTCACTAACGCTACCAATGCAGTAATAGCACCTATAAAACGATTCATGTTCTTTTGCGATTTAAAACGCTTGCTTTCAATCTTATCAAAAAAGAACATATACAAGTAAAGCATGACGAACGAACCTATACCAGAACCAAAAACATAAGCTAGAATATCTGATTGTTCAAAAGTTAACCAACCAAAAGATGCTAAAGTAACACTCATATAAGCCTGAAAAGGAATAGGAAACATATTTAAAGCAGACATAAGCATACCTTGAAAAAATCGACTCCTTTTACTTCGTGCTACAGGCGTGTTTTTATTAGCCACATCGCCATCGCCTTTTGCAATAAAAAAGAAATACACAGAAATCAAGATAAATATGACCAAAGCAACCCGCTGCAGTACATTTACAACATCGGGATGCTTAGTTAAATATCTTGCAAAAATTACAGCAATAAATGTTTGAACCAGCACTATAATACAGGCCCCAACTGAAAACATTATACCACGCGAATATCCTTCTTTTAAACTAATTTTAGCTGCTGTCATGTTCAACAGTCCTGGTGGAATAACGCCTATAAAAGACACTATAAATCCTAAAAAGAAGATTAGCGTAATATTCAAAACTTATTTAATTTTAAATCTAATGTAAGTTATCGCTTTCCCTTTTACTAAATATTGAGATTCGTAGAAGGTTTGTATTTCTGTAACCTCCTCAGGGCTACCTTCTTGCTTGTAAACATCGTGGTTTGCATATAAAACTTCATGCCCTTCACCATGTAACAATCCTAAAGTATACCCATGCATAAACTCGCTATCGGTTTTTAAATTTACAACACCATCAGGTTTTAAAATACTCTTATATTTCTGAAGAAAGTGAGTATTTGTCATTCTATGTTTGGTACGCTTGTATTTTATTTGCGGGTCTGGAAAAGTTATCCAAATTTCATCTACTTCATTCTCTGCAAACGCATGCTGAATCAATTCTATTTGGGTTCTTACAAATGCAACATTTGGAATACCTTCTTCTACAGCAGTTTTAGCTCCTCTCCAAAAACGCGCACCTTTAATATCGATTCCAATAAAATTCTTGTCTGGAAATTTCTGAGCCAATCCTACAGAATATTCTCCTTTTCCACAACCTAGTTCTAAAACTAAAGGGTTGTTATTTTTAAACACCTTTTCGTTCCAATGTCCTTTTAATTCAAAATTACCATCGACTAATTCTTCTCGCGTTGGCTGAAACACATTATCAAAGGTTTCGTTTTCTTGAAATCGTTTAAGTTTATTTTTGCTCCCCACTATAAATATATTTACTTGTAAAATAGCTTCAAAAATACGGCACACGACTTTCACTTTACAATTTTTTTGCCTTTAGTTTTAAAATTTAATGATTTAAAAACCGTTTTATAAGCATTTAGACATATTGAATTGAATCCTTTTTTAGATATTTAAACATCCTTTCGAGGGTTAAGGATATAGCATTTGATTACATTAAAGGAGGTAGCCTCTATTTATTTATGAAAAAACGAATACTTATTGCACCTTTGAATTGGGGACTAGGTCACGCCACACGCTGTATCCCGATTATAAACCAATTAATTTTACACAATTACACTCCTGTAATTGCAAGTGATGGTATTGCGTTGGCACTTTTAAAAAAAGAATTTCCTACGGTTGAAACTATTGAACTTCCTGCTTACGATGTAACCTACGCTAAAAAAGGGCATTTTTTTAAACTGAAACTTTTAAAAGATTCACCTAAACTTCTAAAAGCTATTAAAGCCGAAAAAAAAGCAACCAAACACCTTGTTGAAAATTATAACATAGACGGCATTATTTCGGACAACCGTTTGGGAGTCCACAGTAAAAATATTCCATCTGTATTTATTACTCATCAATTACAAGTGTTAAGCGGAAACACCACTTGGCTGAGTACTAAAATGCATCAGCGTGTTATTGAAAAGTTTAATGAATGTTGGGTTCCCGATCACGAAAACGAACCTAGTTTAAGTGGAAAATTAGGACATATGAAGGGCATTGAAATCCCTATTAAATATTTAGGTCCGCTAAGTCGTTTTAAAAGAACACAAATTGAACCGCTATACGATTTAATGATATTATTATCTGGTCCAGAACCACAGCGCACCCTTTTAGAAAACCAATTGTTAGATGCCTATAAACAAAGCACTAAACGTATTTTGTGTGTTAGAGGTGTGATTGAAGAAACACAAAGCAAAATAACTATCGGGAATATTACGGTCTACAATTTTATGGCAGGACAACAACTAGAAGATGCCATAAACAGTAGCAGTATGATGCTTTGTCGCTCGGGCTATACAACTGTTATGGATTTGTCTGTTTTAGGAAAGAAAGCCTTTTTTATCCCTACACCAGGTCAGTTTGAACAAGAATATTTAGCGAAACGATTAGACGAATTAAATTTAGTGCCGTATTGTAAACAAGATGATTTCTCGATAGACAAATTAGATCACATTCAAGAATACAAAGGTTTAGACGGTTTAAATACGAATGCCAATTTTAAAGATTTATTTAAACTTTTCTAGGGTGAATGAAAATTCGCTCCCCACACCTAATTCACTTTCTATATAAATTTTTTCGTCGTGCGCTTCAATAATATGCTTCACAATAGCAAGACCTAAACCAGAACCACCTTCTTTACGCGACCCACTTTTATCTACACGGTAAAAACGTTCGAATAAACGCGGAATATGGTTTTCAGCAATTCCTTCACCATTATCGGTTACGCGAATAATTGCTTTATTTTTAATTAAATTCTCTATACTAACTTCGGTAGTCCCTTTGTCGTGACCGTATTTAATTGAATTTACAATAAGATTATTAAGCACCTGTAAAATACGTTCTCTATCGGCGAATACATAAATGGGGTCATTATAATCTCTGTCGAATGTTAAGGTTATGCGCTTTTTTGCAGCCTTCATTTCAAACATTTCAAACACATTAGAAATAAGTTCTACAATATCAAATTTTTCCATTTGCAGACTTAAATCACCAACTTCTAATTTGGTAATCATATCTAAATCGTTTACAATAAAAATAAGGCGCTCTACTCCTTTGCTAGCACGATCTAAATATTTTTCTCTAATATTTTTATCATTTCCAGCACCATCTAATAAGGTTAAAATATAACCTTGTACAGTAAAAAGAGGTGTTTTTAATTCGTGAGATATATTCCCTAAAAATTCTTTTCTATATTCTTCACGAACATGTAGCGTTTCAATCTCAAACTTTTTGTCTCTAGCATACTTATCAATTTCTTGAGTAAGTGTCGCCATATCTGTAGTAATGGGCTTTTTACGTAAACTTGTAGATTCTAGAAGAGTTAAATCGTCGTAAATCTTCTTTACACGCTTATAAATAAAACGCTCTACACGATATTGTATGATAGCAAAAGCGACTACGAAAAAGAATACACTAAACCCTAATACATGAAGAATATTTATAGTAAAAAATACATATAAATAAATACAAAGCAAAAAGGCAACTAACAGGGCTGAAAAGAATGCCGTTTTAAATGCAAACTTATACGTTTTCTTAATTGTTTTCGACATTAATCTACAAACTTATACCCTACACCTTTAACGGTTTTAAAACAATCGTCGCCAATTTTTTCACGAAGTTTACGAATATGCACATCGATTGTTCGTCCACCAACAACCACTTCATTACCCCAAACTTTATCTAAAATTTCTTCACGTTTAAACACTTTTCCTGGCTTAGAGGCTAATAAAGATAAAAGTTCAAACTCTTTTCTAGGCAGTACAATTTCTTCGCCATCTAAAACAATTTTATACTCATCTCTATTGATTATTAAGTTTCCTATTTTTACAATAGACTCGTTAACCGTTTCTTCTTTTAAACGTCTAAGTAATGCCTTTACTTTACTTACTAAAACTTTAGGTTTAACCGGCTTAGTAATGTAATCGTCTGCTCCAGCATCAAATCCTGCTACCTGAGAATAGTCTTCTCCTCGAGCTGTTAAAAATGTGATAATTGTATCTTTTAATTCAGGAATATTTCTAATCTGCTCACAAGCTTCGATACCATCCATTCCAGGCATCATGACATCCAAAATGATTAATTGTGGCTTTTCTTTTCTAGCTTTTTTAACGGCTTCAATTCCATTTTCTGCTGTAATGACTTCATACCCTTCAGAAGATAAATTATAACCTACGATTTCTAAAATATCAGGCTCATCATCGACCAACAAAATTTTTATATCCATTTTTACTTTATTAGAGTGTTATTTAATCTTCAAAGATAAAATATATAAAATTCAATTACAGAAAACAATTTTTTAATAACAATAACGTAACCTGAACCTTACACTAAAATAATGTAGCCTACGTAAAACTACGGTTTAACACATTAAGGCATAGAATTTGCTCCTAATTTTTATTATCTTTATACACTATTTTAATGCGATGGAAAAAAACTACTTTCTTACTATATTATTTTTTTCTTTGTTTTTTGCAATGTCGTGCTCTATGCAAGCTCAGGCCGTAGATGCAGACACAAATCAAAACATTGAAGAGCTATCTATTTACCCTAATCCGGTAAGTAATGGTAAGTTGTATATTATTACAAAAAACAATCTTACCAAAGAGATTGAAATTTTCAATGTTTTAGGTAAATCAATTTTCCAGACAACCCTTTTTGGCAAAGAAATGAATATCTCTAAATTAAATGCAGGTATCTATATTATTAAAATTAAAGAAAATAATATTTCTACAACACGAAAACTTGTAATTCGATAACGTAGGTTTTAATAAGTTATTGTAATCTATTTTAAAAAAACATAATTTAACAGTATTTTAAAAGCATTGCTATTTGGCAGTGCTTTTTTATTTTAACTATTTTTGTTCTCGTTTTACGACATAACTATGACTGATACTCAATCCATTTTTGACATTAAAACGGAAGACCAATTTAATGAACAAGCATTAAAGGTCTTTCAGTTTCAATTTAAAAATAATAGAACTTACAGATCTTTCTGCGATTTACTGTACGTTCATCCTAGCGACGTAAAGCACTATAAAGACATTCCTTTTTTACCTATAGAATTTTTTAAAAGTAGAGACATTTTAAGTTCTACAGGAACCGTTCAGAATACATTTTCAAGCAGCGGAACTACAGGAAGCATTACTAGTAAGCATTTGGTTACCGATATTTCTATATACGAAGACAGTTTTAGAAAAGGATTTGCTGAAGCTTATGGAGACATCCAAGACTATGTTGTATTGGCATTATTACCTTCATATCTAGAACGCAGTGGATCATCTTTAATCTATATGGTTAACGATATGATTATCCAATCGAAACATCCAGAAAGCGGATTTTACTTAAATAATTTATCGGAATTAAAATCGAAGTTAATCGAGTTAGATACGCGCGGACAAAAAGTACTCTTAATAGGTGTTTCTTTTGCGTTATTAGATTTAGTTGAAGCTCATAAATTTCAATTAAATCATACCATAATTATGGAAACAGGAGGTATGAAAGGGCGACGTAAAGAACTTATTCGCGCAGAATTACACGCTATTTTAAAAGCAGGTTTTGGTGTAAACGAAATTCATAGTGAATACGGCATGACCGAGCTTTTAAGTCAGGGCTATTCCAAAGGACACGGTATTTTTAATTGTCCGCCATGGATGAAAATATTAACTCGCGATCCCGAGGATGCCTTAACAATTCAGACGTCAGGAAAAACAGGCGGTATAAATGTAATTGATTTAGCGAATGTTAATTCTTGTGCTTTTATAGCGACTCAAGATTTAGGAAAAATTACAGGAGATAATGCTTTTGAAGTGATTGGACGTTTCGACAATTCCGATATTCGAGGCTGTAATTTAATGGCACTTTAAATATAACTATTACGCTTTTAAAATAGCTATAGTACATCTTCTTAAACAGCTTTGATTTAAAGTAATTCGCACTATTTAAAACTTTAACACATTTTTCACGAAACACATTGAAAGCATACAAACTAAATAGCGACTATAGAAATACTTCCAAGCTTTAGGAGTAAAGCAAGGATGGTTTTTAATGGTTAGTTGGTTTTTTGAAGCCGGATTAAATATAATCCGGCTTCATTATGTTTAAACCACTTTTACAATATAGGTATTACGCTTTCCTTTATTAATAATAATATAACTATCGTTTATCAAGTCGTCTGCGCTAATTTTATAATCTTCTTTTACTTTTTCTTTATTTACCGAAACTGCATTTTCTTTTAACGCACGTCTAGCTTCACTATTAGAGGCTAAGAAATTTGTTTTTGCAGCAAGTACAGCTATCATATCGATATCTTCTAATTCAGCTTTAGTTATTTCTGCCATTGGCACACCTTCAAACACATCTAAAAATGTTTTCTCGTCTAACGTTTTAATATCCGCTTTGAACGATTTTGAGAATAAGATGTTCGATGCTTTTTCAGCATTTTCAAACTCTTCTTTAGAATGTACAAATGTGGTTAACTCTTCGGCTAATTTCTTTTGCAACAATCTTAAATGAGGTGTTTCTTTATGTTCTGCAATTAAAGCTTCAATAGTAGCCTTATCTAAAAACGTAAAGATTTTTATATACTTTTCGGCATCTTCATCTGTAGTATTTAACCAGAATTGGTAGAATTTATAAACAGATGTTTTATCGGCATCTAACCATACATTTCCACCTTCACTTTTTCCAAATTTAGACCCATCTGCTTTTGTAATTAACGGACACGTCATCGCGTAGGCTTTAGCTTCTACACCAGGATTCATACGTCTAACAAGTTCTGTTCCTGTAGTAATATTTCCCCATTGGTCGCTACCTCCCATTTGTAACAAACAGTTGTGGTGTTTATGTAAATGATAAAAATCGTAACCTTGAATTAATTGGTATGTAAACTCTGTAAACGACATCCCGATACTTCCTTCTTCTCCTGAAAAACGCTTTTTAACCGAGTCTTTAGCCATCATGTAATTTACCGTAATACGTTTACCAACATCACGTGCAAAATCGATAAAAGAGAAATCTTTCATCCAATCGTAATTATTTACAAGAACTGGCGCATTTTCTGCAGTAGAATCAAAATCTAAAAAACGAGATAATACACCTTTTATACCTGCAACATTTTTTGCTAGAGTAGCTTCGTCTAACAAATTACGTTCGTCGCTTTTCCCTGAAGGATCACCAATCATACCTGTTGCTCCACCTACTAGAGCCATAGGTTTATGACCAGCTTTTTCTAGATGAACCAAAATAATTATTGGCACTAAGCTTCCAATATGTAAAGAATCTGAAGTAGGATCGAAGCCAATATAGGCTGTTGTCATTTCTTTCTTTAATTGATCTTCGGTTCCCGGCATAATATCATGTACCAGACCTCTCCAGGTTAATTCTTCCACAAAATTTTCAGTCATTATTTCTAAAATTTTAATAATCTGTTGCAAAGATAAAAATCGTGGTATAATTACACCTATATTAAATAATTCTTTACCTTAGTTTTATGATTTTAGTTACAGGAGGCACAGGACTTGTTGGTGCACATTTACTTTACAAACTAGCAAGTAATAACGAGAAAATAAGAGCAATTTACAGATCAGAACAAAAACTAGATGTTGTAAAAACCGTGTTTTCGTATTACACTAACGAGATAGATTCGCTTTACAATCGTATTGATTGGGTAAAAGCCGACCTTTTAAATATTCCAGATTTAACCGTTACGTTTAAAGATATATCACAGGTGTATCACTGCGCTGCTTTGGTGTCTTTCGACCCCAACGACTATGTAAGTTTAAAACGAACAAATACGCATGGAACGGCTAATATTGTAAATTTATGTTTATCTCATAACGTTAAAAAACTGTGCTACATTAGTTCTATTGCAACTTTAGGCGAATCTTTAACAGATGCTCCTATTAATGAAAACACTTTTTGGAATCCTGAAGAAGACCATAATGTTTATGCGATTACAAAATATGGCGCAGAAATGGAAGTCTGGAGAGGAACACAAGAAGGATTAGATGCCGTTATTGTAAACCCAGGTGTTATTTTAGGAGGAGGCATCTGGAATCAAGGTACTGGAGATTTATTTAGACGTGTTAATAAGGGCACAAAATATTATACAAATGGTATAACTGGTTTTATTGCTGTTGAAGATGTTGTAAATATCATGACGCTTTTAATGGCTACTGAAACAAAAAACGAACGCTACATCTTAGTTTCAGAACATTGGAGCTTTAAGCAATTATTACAAACTATTGCAAAACATCTAGACGTTAAAGTACCACAAAAGCAAGTACAACCTTGGCAAGCAGAATTGGCATGGCGATTAGATTGGTTACGAAATAAATTAACCGGAAAAAAACGTGTTTTAAGTAAACAATTAGCACAAACCATAAACTTTAAATCTACGTATAGCAACGCAAAAATTGCGACACTTTTAGATTATAAATGGACACCTCTTGAAGAATGTATTAAGAATACTTCTTATCAGTTTAAGAACAAAAAATAAAATTACGGAAATCTTAAAACATCAAGAATTAAACCTCTAATCTCTTCTATCTGATCAGGTTTTAACGCGTTCACAGGTTTTTTATTTATTGAATCTTGCTTGCGCTTTCTTACTTCTGCCTCGGCTTCTTCGGCTGTATATTTTTCTTTAAGAATTGTTAAACTATCATTTACTTTAGTATAAATAGCTTCATATTCATCAATACTATAAGAGTAATATTCATTACTTTCTGCCAACTGAAGACTATCTACATTATACTTGTCGTAAATTAAGGTTTGTAATGATATATTATTTTTGTCTAACGCATTTTTATCTACACCTCGACTTGCCGAAAACAGACTCATATCTAAAATAATATTAGCCATGGTGTTTTCGGGAATCAGGTTTTTCGGCTTTTCTGGCCGCTTTACTTGATGGCAAGCTACCATACTGAATACAACTAAAAGTCCTAAGATAAAACGTTTCATCGGTCGAAGGTTAAACGTTTTGCAGCTTTTACATCATTAAACTTAAAATTCTGATATACCAATTCTCCGTTTAAAAATGTATGCGTAATTCTAGATTTAAAGGTTGTACCTTCAAATGGAGACCACTGACATTTATATAAGATATTCTCTTTAGTAACCGTCCAAGGATTATTTAAATCGACTAAAACTAAATCGGCATAATGGCCAACTTTAATAAACCCACGTTTTTCTACTTGAAATAGAATTGCAGGATTATGACACATTTTTTCGACAACCTTTTCAATAGAAATTTTACCACGATGGTGCATCTCTAACATCGCAGGCAACGCATGCTGTACTAAAGGCCCACCTGATGGTGCTTGGGTGTAAATATTTTGTTTTTGCTCTAATGTATGTGGTGCATGATCTGTTGCTACAACATCTATTCTACCATCTAAAAGTGCTTTCCAAAGTAAATCACGATCATTTTCAGTTTTAACCGCAGGGTTCCATTTTATTAATGTACCTTTTTTCTCATAATCGGCATCTGTAAACCATAAATGATGAATACAAACCTCAGCAGTAATTTTCTTATCCTTTAAAGGAATTTTGTTTGAAAACAATTTTGTTTCCTTTCCTGTAGACAAGTGAAACACGTGTAATCGAGCTCCCGTTTTCTTAGCAAGTTCTATAGCGGTAGAAGATGATAAATAACATGCCTCTTCGCTTCTAATTTCTGGATGATATTTTACAGGAATATCGTCTCCATACTTTTCTTTATAAATTTCGAAATTCTTTTTTATCGTGTCTTCATCCTCACAGTGTACAGCAATTAGCATGTCTACTTTAGAGAAAATCTCTTCTAACACCTTCGGATTATCTACTAGCATATTCCCTGTAGACGATCCTAGAAATAATTTTAGAGCGGCTACATTTTTTGTATCAACTTTTAAAATTTCTTCTAAATTATCGTTTGTTCCTCCAAACATAAACGAATAGTTAGCATAAGACGTTTCTGCTGCAATAGCGAATTTTTCTTCTAATTTTTCGATAGTTGTGGTTTGCGGAATGGTATTAGGCATTTCAATAAACGAGGTAATACCACCAGCAATTGCTGCTCTAGATTCCGTTTTAATATTAGCTTTTTCTGTTAAGCCCGGTTCTCTAAAATGCACTTGATCGTCTATAACGCCTGGTAATACATATTTGCCTTCTGCATCAAAAACTTGTACATCTGAAGATTTTGCACTAATAGATTCCCCTACTTCTTTAATGAATTCTCCTTCAATTAAGATATCGCCTTCCAATATAACACCTTCATTTACAATCTTGGCGTTTTTAATTAGTACTTGTTTTGGTTGCATAGTATTGCTGTCTTTAAAATATACTTTTCAATTTCATAGAAATTACTCCAAAAATAGCTTCCGAAATAATTCCTGAACTTAATTTTGATTCCCCTTTAGTTCTGTCCGTAAAAATAACTGGAACTTCTTCGATTTTAAACTTTTTAATATAGGCTTTAAATTTCATTTCTATTTGAAATGCGTAACCTACAAACTTAATCTTATCCAGATCAATGGTTTCTAAAACCTCACGCTTATAACATACAAATCCGGCAGTTGTATCATGAATTTTCATACCCGTTATAACGCGAACATATTTAGATGCCATATACGACATTAATACACGATTCATTGGCCAATTTACAACATTTACACCTTTTACATATCGTGATCCAATAGATAAATCGGCACCATCTACAGCGCAAGCGTTATACAGTCGTATTAAGTCCTTAGGGTTGTGAGAAAAATCGGCATCCATCTCAAAAATATATTGATATTCATGTTTCAGGCACCATTTAAACCCATGTATATATGCGGTCCCTAAACCAGATTTACCTTGTCTCACCTCTAGAAATAAACGTCCTGCAAACTCCTTTTGTAAATCTCTTACTTTAGCAGCAGTTAAATCTGGCGAATTATCATCTACAACTAGAACATGAAAGTCCTTTTCTTCTGAAAACACAGCCCTTATTATGGTTTCTATATTTTCAATTTCGTTATATGTTGGGATAATGACTATAGAGTCTCTCACTTAAATTTGCTATTAAGTTTACAAATGTACATTATTTCACAATTTCTTTTTTTTAAATATTCCTTAATAATTCAATGTGGCTATTATTATTTTAAATAATTTTGACACATGCTTCGAGAAGTTCCATATAACGAAATATTTACCATTTTAATAATGGTTGGACTCATTTGTATTACAATGGCAAAAGTTTCATTTACCAATAGGTTTAATGATTTTGCAGCCATACTTGCAAACTCAAAATATTTAAACATCTATTCTCGAGATCAGAAGATTATCGACAAGTTTGATACTTTACTTTTTGTAAATTTTGTGATTTCGATTTCCATTTTTGCTTACATTTTCTACAAAGGCTTGGGCATAAACGATACATTAGAGCCTAATACCATAATTAAAATTGTAATAGGACTCTGTATATTTTTGGTAACAAAAATCCATTTTGAACGCCTATTAGGTAGTCTTTTTAATATTGATAAACTTATAGACTATTACCTATTTCAGAAAACGAGCTATAAAAACTTCTTCGGAATCTTACTCGTTCCTGTAAACGCTTTTTTAATCTATAGCATAACACCTTCTAAAACAATTTTATATATCATTTTATCGATATTATTGGTCCTTTTCATTATTAGTTTAGGAACATCACTAAAACGCTATCAAAGTTTAATAAAACCGAACCTTTTTTATTTTATTTTGTATCTTTGCACTCTCGAAATCGCACCCTATGTAATTTTGTACAAATTTGTTACACTTTACTAGCGGTCACCTTAATAAAAAGTGCTTATGAAAGTGAAAACAATTTTAGTCTCTCAACCAGAACCTAAAATAGAAAATTCCCCATATTTTGATCTTCAAGAAAAGCAAAAAGTAAAAATTGATTTCCGTCCTTTTATTCATGTAGAGGGCGTTCCTGCTAAAGAAATTAGACAGCAAAAAGTAGATCTTAACAACTACACTGCTATTATTTTAACAAGCCGTAATGCGGTAGATCACTTTTTTAGAGTTGCTGAAGAAATGCGCTTTAAAGTCCCAGATTCATTGAAATATTTCTGTCAGTCTGAAGCTGTAGCGTATTATCTTCAAAAGTATGTGGTTTACAGAAAACGAAAAATTTATGTTGGTAAACGTACATTTTCTGAATTAACGCCTTTAATAAAAAAATATAAAGACGAGAAGTTTTTACTTCCAACTACAGACAAATTAAAACCTGAAGTTCCAGAAATTTTAGATGGTTTAAAAATCGATTGGAAAGAAGCTGTATTTTACAAAACTGTAATTAGCGACTTATCTGATTTGGCTGATGTCTCTTACGACATTTTAGTGTTTTTTAGCCCATCGGGAATTGAATCGTTATTCCATAATTTCCCAGATTTTAAGCAAAACGACACAAGAATAGCCGTTTTTGGTAACACAACAGTTAAAGCTGTTGAAGAAAAAGGGTTAAGGGTAGATATATCTGCTCCAACTCCAGAAACGCCATCTATGACCATGGCTTTAGACAAGTATATAGATAAAGCTAATAAAGGAAAATAGATTGATTTAACACTACATTTAAAAAGGCGATTCTTTAAAAGAATCGCCTTTTTTTTGGTTTAATTTGATTTGGTAACTTAGATCATTAAGGATTATAACGTTGTGGTCCGCCACGTCTTATTTCTTCGCTTGCTATACTTTCAAACTGCTCGAAGTTTTTTCTAAATGCATTGGTCAGTTTAAATGCCGTTGCATAATAGGCTTCATCATCATTCCAAGTTGCTCTTGGACTTAAAACAGATGTTGGCACTCCTGGACAAGTTCGTGGTTGTGCGACTCCAAATACAGAGTGAATATGGTAATCGTGGTAATTATATAATCCTAAATCACCATTTAGAACGGCATTAATCATAGCACGTGTATATTTTAACTTCATACGGGTTCCAACGCCATAAGGGCCTCCGGTCCAACCTGTATTAATTAACCATACATTTACCCCTGATTCCTTCATTTTCAAACTCAACATTTCTGCATATTTAGCAGGGTGTAACGGCATAAAAGGCGCTCCAAAACAAGCTGAGAATGATGGTACAGGTTCTTTTACTCCCGCTTCTGTTCCTGCTACTTTTGCTGTATATCCCGATATAAAATGATAAGCTGCTTGTGCTGGCGTTAATTTAGAAATCGGCGGAATCACTCCAAAGGCATCTGCCGTCAAAAAAAATATATTCTTAGTGTTCTTTCCTATAGATGGGACTTGAATGTTTTCAATATGATTTATAGGATAACTTACACGTGTATTTTGAGTGATGGATGTATCTGCAAAATCGACTTGACCGTCTTTGTCTAAAATCACATTTTCAAGAATGGCACCGCGTTTAATGGCGTTAAAAATATCAGGTTCGTTTTCTTCACATAAATTAATCACTTTTGCATAACAACCACCTTCAAAATTAAAGACTGTATTCTCGTTTGTCCAACCGTGTTCGTCATCTCCTATTAACTTACGATTTGGATCTGCAGAAAGTGTTGTTTTCCCTGTTCCTGAAAGTCCGAAGAAAATAGCAGTATCGCCATCTTTCCCCACATTAGCACTACAGTGCATTGGCAACGTATTCTTATATACCGGAAGAATAAAGTTTAAAGCAGAGAATATCCCTTTTTTAATCTCTCCTGTATATCCAGTACCCCCAATTAAGGCAATTTTTCTAGTAAAATCTAATATCGCGAAGTTATGTTGTCGTGTTCCATCTTCTTCAGGAACAGCCATAAATTTAGGCGCACAAACTATAGACCATTCGGGTTCAAAATTTTCCAATTCAAGCTCCGTAGGTCTTAAAAACATATTATGCGCAAACATATTACTCCAAGGCAATTCTGTAATAACACGAATATTTAATTTATAATTCGGATCAGCACAAGCATAGCTATCTCTAACAAACACTTCTTTACCCGATAAATAGTTTACAACCTTATCGTATAAGGCATTAAAGTCTTCAGATTTAAAAGGGATATTTACATCACCCCACCACACTAAATCTTTAGTCACATCGTCCTTTACTATAAAACGATCTTTAGGCGACCGTCCAGTAAATTCGCCTGTATTAACAGCTAGGGCTCCAGAGGAAGATTCTACACCTAAACCTCTGTCAATAGTTAAATCATGTAATTCGTCTGAGGATAATTGATACTGTACTTCTGCATTTTTGATTCCGTAAGATTCTAACGAAATCGATTTCGTAGTTTGAATGTTATTTGCCATAATAATACTTATTTACTGTACAAATATGTAAAATTTATTTTAGAACGCTATTACAAATTTTACATATTTACACAAATTAACTTGAGTTACATATTATATTCTTAATTATTATCGTTTTTTAATTTAAAAAATGATAATATCATAATTACCCAACCTATAATCATTAACAGTCCTCCTATAGGAGTTACAAACCCAATGGTTTTAAAATCGAAGTCTGTAAGCACGTTGGTTGCTAAACCATAAATCGACCCAGAAAACAAGATAACGCCCGCTAAAACAAAATAATAAATAATCGATTTTTTATTACTCGCAATTAGATTTGTACTTCCAACAAATAACAATACTAATGCGTGGTACATTTGGTATCTCACGCCTGTTTCGAAAGTAGTAATCGATTCTGCAGAAATTAAAGGTTTTAATCCATGGGCTGCAAAAGCTCCAATAACAACACTTAAAAGCCCTAATATTCCAGCAGTTATCACAATTTTTTTATCCATATAAATCTTGTATTCGAAGATTTCAAACTTACTATTTAGTATATTTATAAATCTTATCTCTTTTAGCGTATTTTTTAAACTAGTTAAATTTTACTACCATGCGACACATTCTAGTTATTGGCTCAGGAAAATCGACATCGTATCTTATTTGGTATTTATTAGACCAATCTGAAACCGAAAACATACACCTAACCATTGCAGATATCAATCTAGAACACGCTAAAAAACTGACTAAAAACCATGCTAATGTATCTACTATAAAGTTCGACATTTTTGACGACATTTCCCGCAGAAAACGCATTAAAAATGCAGATATTATTATATCTATGCTCCCCGCCAGATTTCATATTGAAGTCGCCAAAGACTGCCTAGAATTTGGTAAAAATCTAGTAACCGCATCTTACATTAGCGACGAGCTACAAGCCTTACATTCATCTGTAATAAAAAAAGGATTGGTATTTATGAATGAGATTGGTGTAGACCCTGGAATAGACCATATGAGTGCCATGCAGGTTATAGACCGCATTAAAGCGAAAGGCGGAAACATGATACTTTTTGAATCGTTTACAGGCGGTTTAGTAGCTCCGGAAAACGACACAAACCTATGGAACTACAAATTTACTTGGAACCCTAGAAATGTTGTTATTTCGGGTCAAGGTGGTGTTGCTAAATTTCTTCAAGAAAGCACGTTTAAATACATCCCTTACAACCGTCTATTTAGACGTACTGAATTTCTAGAAATTGAAGGTTACGGCCGATTTGAAGCTTATGCAAATCGAGATTCTTTAAAATACCAAAGTGTCTACGGGTTAGATAATATTAAAACACTATATCGCGGCACAATGCGACGAGTTGGCTTTAGCAGAGCTTGGAATATGTTTGTACAGCTTGGTATGACAGACGATAGCTACATCATGGAAGACAGCGAACATTTAAGTTATCGCGACTTTGTAAATGCATTTTTACCTTACAGCCCTTCAGATTCGGTTGAAATTAAATTTCGTCATCAGTTAAAAATTGATCAAGACGATGTGGTATGGAACAAATTTTTAGAATTAGACATTTTTAATCCGAATAAAAAAACAGGAATTAAAGACGGCACTCCAGCACAACTACTGCAACACATTTTAATGGAGTCTTGGACCTTAGCTCAAGACGATAAAGACATGATAGTAATGTATCATAAGTTCGGATACGAATTAGATGGTAAAAATTACCAAATAGACGCTACAATGGTTACCAAAGGCGAAGACCAAACCTATACCGCAATGGCAAAAACAGTAGGTTTACCTGTCGCTATTGCCGCCTTAGCCATATTGAACAAAAAAATAACAACACCTGGAGTTCAACGACCAATTACTAAAGAAGTCTACACCCCTATTTTAGAAGAACTCAAGCACTTCGATATAAAATTCACAGAAAAAGAAGTGCCTTACCTAGGTTACAATCCTTTAATTCTGTAACATTAATAGTTTCAATTTAAAACCCTTTCAGTACTTTTATATTCAATTTTAGAATCATTAATTTATGAAAGTTACAAATCAGAACATTGAAATAGACGGTATCGATAAAGAAATTCTTCGCGCCCTTATGGGAGATGCAAGAACACCTATTTTAGAAATTGCAAGAGGTGTAGGCATTTCTGGTGCTGCAATCCATCAGCGACTACGCAAATTAGAGAAATCTGGATTAATATCGGGTTCTAAATTCACCATAAACCCTAAGATTTTAGGCTACACTACCATGGCATTTATCGGTATTTATCTAGACAAAGCCATGAGTAATCCTGAAGCCGTAAAACACTTAAGAAAAATACCAGAAGTCATAGAGTGTCATTACACAACTGGAAACTGGAGTATTTTTATAAAAATATTATGTCGAGATAACGAGCATTTAATGCAATTGCTTAATAAAGACATTCAATCTATTGAAGGTGTTTCAAGAACTGAAACCTTCATTTCACTACAACAACAAATTGACAGACAAATTCCAATATAACGAAACTGCTTATGATTTGAGTTAATTATATATGTAATGCAATCAATCTAGATGCTTATGATTTTTTAATTTCACCGTAAACAATTAAAAATCAACATTATGAACATTTACAAAATAGCATTGATTGCCATATGCACTGTAGGACTAACATCTTGCGATGATAAAAAAAAGCAGAACACTCCAATGTCCGACCCTACACACACGCCTAACATAGAAAGTGTCATAGAAAACAACACAGACAGTACAGATATGGCAAACACATCACAAATTAAAGTGGTTTTAGAAGCCAAAAGCGACAGCAAAGTCTCTGGAACAATTATTTTTACCGAGGTCGATGACACTGTAAATATGCTTGGAGAACTTGAAGGATTAAAACCAAATACCGAACACGCGATTCATTTGCACGAAACAGCCGATTGTTCTTCGCATGATGCAAAATCTACTGGAGGACACTGGAATCCTACCGATTCTAAACATGGAAAATGGGGAGACTCTGAAGGGTATCACCGTGGAGATATAGGAAATTTCACTAGTGATGAAAACGGTAACGCCACCGTAACTTTTAAAACAGACGAATGGTGTTTAGATTGCGAAGACAGCACTAGAACTATTTCTGGTAGAGGACTTATAATACACCAAGGTAAAGACGATTTTAAGACACAACCAACTGGTAACGCTGGAAAACGTATTGCTTGTGGTGGTTTAGAAATTGAAAAATAACAAACTAAAATTACACAAAAAAAAGGTCGAATTTTAAAAATTCGACCTTTTTTATATGGTATATATTCTATTTAATCGCGACCGCCTAGAATTTGCATAGCCCAATATAATAACGAAGCTAAAGCTCCAATTGCCGCTACCAAATACGTTCTTGCTGCCCAGTTTAAAGCATCTTCTGCACCAGCATATTCGTTAGGTGCTAACATGTTTTTATTTTTCAACCAAGCCAAAGCACGATTACTAGCATCGTATTCTACAGGTAAAGTAACAAAACTAAAAATTGTAGCCATACCCATCATAAGCAAACCTACAACAGACACCCAAAATCCTAAACCTGCTCCAGCAGCTGCACCAAGCATTAAACCACCAATAACTAACCATTGCGACATCTTAGACGACACGTTAACAGCAGGAACTAACTGAGAACGCAACGTTAACCAACTATAGGCTTGAGCATGCTGAACCGCATGACCACATTCGTGTGCTGCAACTGCCGCAGCCGCTGCATTAGCATGTGAATACACAGACTCACTTAAATTGACTGTTTTGTTTCTCGGATCGTAATGATCTGTTAATTGTCCTGGAGTTGATATCACCTTTACATCGCGAATACCATTATCGGCTAACATTTTTTCTGCAATTTCTTTCCCCGTCATGCCATTACGCAAATGTACTTTAGAATAGGTCTTAAATTTAGACTTAAGCTTGTTACTAACCAACCAGCTCACTAAGGCAATGGCACCAATAAGTATATAATAATTGAACATCTTCTTAATTTTTAAAAAGTTAAATTTAATATATTATATCAAATAATGCGCCAAATACATATTAAGAAATTTTGTCAGCTATTAAACCTGTTTCACTCCCCAGTCAAAAGCATCGTTTATTTCGTTATAAACAATCTCTCCACCAACAATGTTTAATCCTTTTTGAAGCGCTGTATCCTCAGCACAAGCCTCGGCCCAACCTTTGTTTGCTAGTTTTAAAACATATGGCAAAGTAACATTTGTTAACGCTAAAGTAGATGTATAAGGTACTGCACCTGGCATATTAGCAACACAATAGTGTACAATATCATCAATAATAAACGTAGGGTCTTCATGCGTAGTGGCTTTAGTAGTCTCTATACAGCCACCTTGATCTACGGCTACATCTACCAATACCGTTCCCGGACGCATTAATTTTAGCATATCTCGGGTGATTAATTTTGGAGCTTTCCCTCCTTTTAATAAGACACCTCCAATAATTAAATCGTGTGTTTGAATGTGTTTTCTAATATTATAAACACTAGAATATTCTGTAACAACGTGGCTAGGCATAATATCATTCACATAGCGTAAGCGTTTCATATTCACATCCATAATGGTAACATGCGCCCCTAAACCTGCAGCCATTTTTGCTGCCTGTACTCCAACAACACCTGCCCCTAAAATCAATACTTTTCCTGGCGATACTCCCGGAACTCCACCTAAAAGAATCCCTCTACCTTTAATAGGTTTTTCTAAATATTTTGCACCTTGCTGTATGGCCATTCTACCAGCAACCTCAGACATTGGTGTTAATAAAGGTAAGGTTCCATCTGCATCCTCTACGGTTTCGTAGGCAATACAAACCGCATTACTTTTTAACATCGCCAAGGTTAATGCTTCGCTAGATGCAAAATGAAAATAAGTAAACACAATCTGTTGCGGCTGAATTAAAGCATATTCTTCCTCTATGGGTTCCTTTACTTTTACAATCATATCGCTGGATTTGTAAACCTCTTGAATGGTCTCCAAAATAACAGCACCAACCTCTTGATAGATGTCATCAAAAAACCCACTGCCTTCCCCTGCTGTAGATTGCACATAAACCGTGTGCCCTAGATTAACCAATTCGTAAACTCCGGCTGGCGTCATACCAACACGATTTTCATTATTCTTAATTTCTTTTGGAATACCTATTTTCATGATAATATATTTTATCAGTCAAATTTCGTATTTTTTAACTACACCCCGTAAAAAAATAGGGGTCAGATAGCAAAAATTACACTTTTACCACGCTAACCCCTTAAAAAATATAGGCTATAAGAATTTAATTCGATTTCTATAGCACTTTCACAATTTTACAACTGTTTTTATCCTACAATGTTAATAATCTTTCCTGGCACAACAATTACCTTTTTAGGTGTGCGTCCTTGTAATTGCTCTTGCGTTTTTTCGTGAGCCATAACTATCTCCTCGATTTCATCCTTTTTTAAGTCTAGAGATAACTCTAAAGTAAAACGTGTTTTTCCGTTGAAAGAAATTGGATACACTTTACTGCTTTCTACTAAATGACTCCCGTCAAATTCTGGGAACGGTGCTTCAGAAATAGATTCTGAATTCCCTAACTTGCTCCATAATTCTTCTGCAATATGCGGTGCATAAGGCGATAACAAAACTAAGAACGGTTCTAACACCGCTTTACTCACACATTTTTGTGCGTTGAATTCGTTTACAGCAATCATAAAGGTAGATACCGAAGTATTGAAAGAGAAATTCTCAATATCTTCTTGGACCTTTTTAATGGTTTTATGAAGCGTTTTTAAATTGTCTTTCGTTGGTTCTGCATCTGTAACATTTACAGCGTCTTCACCAACATATAATTTCCACAACTTTTTAAGGAAACCATGTACTCCTGTAATTCCTGCAGTATTCCACGGTTTTGCCTGCTCTAATGGTCCTAAGAACATTTCGTATAAACGCAAACTGTCTGCACCATATTCTGCACAAATCTGGTCTGGATTAACGACGTTGTACTTCGATTTTGACATTTTTTCGACCTCACGACCTACTTTAAATATACCATCCTCTAATACAAATTCTGCATCTTTAAAATCTTCTCCAAACTCACCATCAGTTTTTAATCCTTCAATATCTAATTCATCTGAAGCGTTTACATACTGAACTTTTACGTGAATAGGCGTCACCTTTTTACCTTCAATCAAACCATGAGAAAGATAAGTATTTGTTCCTTCTTCACGATACACAAAAGCACTAGTTCCCAAAATCATCCCTTGGTTAATCAGCTTTTTAAAAGGTTCTTCAATGTTTACAAATCCGCGGTCTTTTAAGAATTTCACCCAAAAACGAGAGTATAATAAATGACCTGTTGCATGTTCACTACCACCAATATATAAATCGACACTTTCCCAATAGTTTAGCGCATCTTCGCTAGCAAAGACATCGCCTCGTTTTGAAGCCTCTTCCATATAACGGAAGAAATACCAAGAGCTTCCCGCCCAACCTGGCATGGTATTTAATTCTAATGGAAATACAGTGGTATGGTTTATCTTTTCGTTGCTAACAACGGTATGTGTTTCTGTACACCAAGCCCAAACATCGGCACGACCTAAAGGTGGCTCTCCGGTTTCGGTTGGTAAATATTTTTCTACTTCTGGCAAACGAATTGGTAAATGTTCGGTTGCAATCATTTGTGGTTTTCCATTTACGTAATACACCGGAAATGGTTCTCCCCAATACCGCTGACGACTAAATACGGCATCGCGTAAACGGTAATTTGTTTTTCCTTCACCTTGTCCGATTGCTTCCAAGGCTTCAATGGCTTTTGAAGTCGCTTCTTTATAAGACAAACCGTTTAAGAAATCGCTATTTGTAAGTTTAGTATTTCCTTTTTCAGCGAACGCTTCTTCAGAAACATCTACACCTTCAAAAATATTTGGAATAGCAATATCAAAATGTTTTGCAAAATCGTAATCACGTTGGTCACCACAAGGCACCGCCATAACAGCTCCTGTTCCGTAGCTTGCCAATACGTAATCTCCAATCCAAATTGCAATAGGTTCTTTGGTAAACGGATGCTCGGCATAGGCTCCTGTAAACACACCAGAAATGGTTTTTACATCGGCCATACGCTCACGTTCACTACGTTTTGCCGTTTTTTCTATATATGCCTCAACGTCTGCTTTTTGAGCATCAGTAGTAATTTTCGATACTAATTCGTGTTCCGGAGCCAATGTCATGAAACTTACTCCGAAAATCGTATCAGGACGAGTAGTAAATACTTCAATCCCCCCAGCCCCCGAAGGGGTAGCTTGCTCACTCTTAACGGATGCTCTTTGTGCTAATTCTTTACTAACAACCTCTAAAACACTCTCAATATTACCTAAAACTTCTTCGTTTTTAAATCGCAACACCTTAAATCCTTTAGATTCTAAAACCAAAGTTCTTTCGGTATCAGCTTCTAATTGAGAATTATGAATTTCTCCATCAACTTCAATAATTAATCTTTTATCAAGACAAACAAAATCAACAATAAAATCTTCTATTAAATGTTGTTGTCTGAATTTATGTTCTATTTTTTTTCCTCTCAAACTCTCCCATAAAGCAGCCTCAGCTTGTGTTGGATTTGCTCGCATTTCTTTTGCACGTTCAAGAAGTAAATGAGAATTATTACCACCTGTCATATACCCAGCACGCTTATCAGAACCTGCAGTCTCTTCCCCTTTGGGGAAGGATAGGATGGGGAACGTTACACTAGCACCAACAGATTTTCCAATCCAGTTACGCTGACTTTCTTTCAACGAATCGGTCCAGTCAATATCATTTAAGCCCTGAAGCAAACGCTCTGCATAAGCAGAAATACGCATACTCCATTGTGTCATTTTTTTTCTAATTACAGGATATCCACCGCGTTCGGATACACCGTTAACAATCTCGTCGTTTGCTAAAACAGTTCCTAATTCTGGACACCAGTTTACTTCGGTTTCAGCCAAATACGTTAAACGGTACTGTAATAAAACGGCTTGTTTTTGTTCTGAAGAAAACCCGTTCCATTCCTCAGCAGTAAATGGTACGATATTATCGTCGCAAACCGCATTTACAGAAGCGTTTCCTTCTTTAGAAAACACGGCTTCTAAAGTTGAAATATCTTCAGCTTTAGCGGTATCGTTATTAAACCAAGAATTGAACAATTGCACAAAAATCCATTGTGTCCATTTGTAATATTCCGGATTCGAAGTACGTACTTCACGAGACCAGTCGAAAGAAAATCCGATTTGGTCTAATTGACGACGGTAGGTGGCGATATTTGTTTCGGTAGTAATAGCAGGATGCTGACCCGTTTGAATTGCATATTGTTCTGCCGGCAAACCAAAACTATCGTATCCTTGCGGATGCAACACATTAAATCCTTTATGGCGCTTGTAACGTGCATAAATATCTGAAGCAATATACCCTAACGGATGCCCAACGTGTAATCCTGCTCCAGACGGATAAGGAAACATATCGAGGATGTAGTATTTAGGTTTTTCAGATTGATTTTTGGCCTCGAACGTTTTGTGTTCTGCCCAATATTTTTGCCACTTGGCTTCTATGTCGTTAAAATGGTATTGCATATTGTCGTATTCCGCTTAATAAAGGCGCAAATTTAAGGTTATTATAACAATGTTGAAAGTTTAAACGTTGTTATCCTAAAGGAAATAGATTTCTTTTATATTTTTACAAACAAATTTACGCCTTATATGAGCTCATCTTTTGAAAGTTATCAAAAACGCCGATTAATATCGTCTTATTTCTCTGTGGTCTTGAGTATTGCTTTAGTATTATTCTTACTTGGTTTACTAGGCATGCTCGTGCTTAACACCAAGAAAGTTGCCGACCATTTTAAAGAACAAGTGGTGGTTACTATCTATTTAAAAGATTCGGCAAAAGAAGTTGAAACCAAACAACTTGAAAAAAGCTTATCGATGGCCGAATACGTAAAGACAACCGAGTATGTTTCTAAGGAACAGGCAGCCGAATTTATGAAGGCTGAAAACGGTGAAGATTTCATGAATTTCTTAGGTTTTAATCCGCTTCAAAATTCTATCGATGTGCATTTAAAAGCAGACTTTGTAACGTCTGAACATTTAAAAACCATATCTGACGAAGCTCTAGCAAAAACGTTTGTGGAAGAAGTGCGTTACGACAACGATTTGGTAAACCTCATGAACGAAAACGTAAAGCGCATTAGCTTCTGGATTTTAGTTATTAGCGGTATATTTACATTAATAGCCGTGCTACTTATAAATAGCTCAATCCGACTTTCTGTATATTCTAAACGATTCACGATAAAAACCATGCAAATGGTAGGCGCAACCAAGCACTTTATTAGAAGACCTTTTGTTTGGAAAAGTGTAAAATTAGGTATTATTGGTGCTATTATAGCTTTAATTGGAATGGCTATTGTATTCTATTATTTAAATGAAACATTCCCGGATTTACAATTATTAAACAATCCGATTTTAGTTGGAGGCCTATTTGTAACCATCTTTATTTTAGGAATATTAATCACCTGGATTAGTACATTTATTGCCACGCAACGCTTCCTAAATTTAAAAACCGACCAATTATACTATTAATATTATGATAAAATCTATTTGCTTATCACTGCTTTTTTTGTTCGTAATTAGCTGTAAAAAAGAGGTTAAAAACTTACCTGAAGATTTTGATTTTGGTGATACAAAAGACAACACATATACTAATGCTTATTTTGGATTGACTTTTAATTATCCTGAAGCATGGTATCAGCAATCTAAACACGACATTAAAGCGATTACCGATAAAGGTGAAAAGTATTTAGCACGCGAAAACACCAAAATGGGGTCTATTTTAAAGGCTTCACAAATTAATACGGCCTATTTATTTTCACTTTTTAAATATCCGGTAAAAGAACCTCAAGGCTACAATGCGTCTTTAAGTGTGATTGCAGAAAATGTAGGTGGAAACCCTAAAATTACTCGTGGTCGCGATTATTTATTTAATTCTAAAGAGTTACTAAAAGAAACGCCTGCTGGTTTTGAATTTGAAGAAGACTTTGACACTAAAACATTAGGAGGTAAAACTTTTGATGTAATGCGTGCTAAAGCAACTTTTGGTGGCTATCCAGTGAACCAAGAATTTTACAGCATCGTGCGTTATGGTTTCAGCTTATCGTTTATATTATCGTACACCAACGAAGAAGAAAAAGCAGTGCTGCACGAGATTATAGACTCGATAGACTTAGAGTAATTTTAAGTAAGCTTTAAGGATTCTTTTTAAATAAAACCGTTAATTTGCAGTGCTTTCAAAGCTAATGCATTATTAAAATAAACATGGGAGAACAAAAAAATAAAGACCTAAGTAAAGGGGAGTTTATCTTCGGAAAAAAAAATTATAAGTTTATGCTTATCGGACTTGGCGTAATTGCGTTAGGTTTTATATTAATGTCTGGTGGCGGTAGCAACGACCCGAATGTATTTAGTCCAGATATTTTTAGTTTCAGAAGAATTCGATTGGCTCCAACCTTAGTTTTAATAGGATTTGGAATTCAGATTTATGCTATACTTTTAAATCCGAATAAAAAATAATGGAAACTATTGATGCAATTATCCTTGGAGTTATTCAAGGTCTTACCGAATTTTTACCAGTATCGTCAAGTGGGCATTTAGAAATAGGAAAAGCTATTTTAGGAGACCATTCTGTACCAGAAGAAAGTTTATTATTTACCGTAGTACTTCACTTTGCAACAGCATTAAGTACCATGGTTATTTTTAGAAAAGATATTTTAGACCTTATAAAAGGGGCTTTAAAATTTGAATGGAATGAAGATTTACAATTCATTTCTAAAATAGCGCTTTCAATGATTCCTGCAGTAATTGTAGGATTGTTTTTTGAAGAACAATTAGAATCACTTTTTGGAGGCAACTTACTATTAGTAGGTGCTATGCTTATTGTAACAGCTGTACTACTTTTCCTTGCAGATAAAGCAAAAGACACAGGAAAACCGGTAACGTTTAAAAATGCTTTTATTATTGGAATCTCTCAAGCCATTGCCATGTTGCCAGGAATTTCAAGGTCTGGAGCCACAATTTCAACATCGGTTTTATTAGGAAATGACAAAACTAAAGCGGCTCGTTTTTCATTTTTAATGGTTGTTCCTTTAATTTTCGGAAAAATAGCTAAAGACATTTTAGGAGGCGAATTAAATTTCGACAGCACAAACATCACTGCGCTTTCGGCAGGATTTATCGCAGCTTTTATATGTGGTCTTTTCGCCTGTACTTGGATGATATCTTTAGTGAAGAAAAGTAAATTATCTTATTTCGCCATCTATTGTGCTATTGTAGGATGTATTGCCATTGGTTATACGGTTTTAAATTAATATGAAAACATTAGAAGATTACCAAGCCGGACAAGTCCTATTGATTGACAAACCTTTGCATTGGACCTCTTTTCAGGCCGTAAACAAACTGCGTTGGGAAATACGACAAGCCTTTAATATAAAGAAAATAAAAGTGGGTCATGCCGGAACGCTCGATCCTTTAGCTACTGGCCTTTTAGTGATTTGTACCGGTAAAATGACCAAGCAAATAGATACTTTCCAGGGGCAGATTAAAGAATACACTGGAACCATTGTTTTAGGGGGTACTACACCGTCTTTCGATTTAGAAACCGAAATTAATGAAACATATCCTACAGCTCATATTACTCCGGAATTAATCCACGAAACCACTAAACAGTTTATTGGAGACATTGAGCAATATCCACCGGTGTTTTCGGCTATAAAGAAAGATGGTAAGCGCTTGTATGAATTTGCTCGTGCTGGTGAAGACGTTGAAATAAAACCAAGAACCATCCATATTGCGGCATTTGAAATCACTAACATTATTGAAAATAACGTCGAGTTTAGAGTAGTTTGCAGTAAAGGAACTTACATACGCTCTTTAGCAAACGATTTTGGTAAGGCTCTAGGTTCAGGCGGACATTTATCTGTTTTACGTCGTACTAAAATTGGCGATTTTAATGTAGACAACGCTTTAAGTCCAGAGCAATTTATAGCACAATTGAAAGGCTAAACCTTCAAAACATTCGTATATTAGTTTTGATTTCACCCCAAATACAATATTTTTTTGATTGTAAAAGACACATATAAAGCAGCCTTTATTACAGCACTTATTGCTGGAACGGTATTACTTATTATGTATAATATGCATCTTACTAAACAAGATGCATTAGTTTCTGAAACGTTTTACGACATGCAACCAGAAGACATGCAGCAGGAATTAAAAGAGAAACTACTCGCCGAACAATCTCCACAAGATAAAGCCGAGACGAATAAAGCATTTAACGAAACACAGAATAACAAACGATTTGCGAAAGCGTATAACCCTATTGCTCCACCTAAAGCATACGAGAATTCTAGGCTAACACAAACTGAAGAGATTAAAGATATTCAAGACGAGACTAGCGATATTAATACGCCTTCGGAAAATAGACATTTAGAGGCAAACGAAATTTCCTCCTTCAATAGCGTCAATAGTTTTTTAAAAAAAAGGACACCAAAAAACAATACATCTAACGCTTCTAACGGAGATAACTCAAGTACTAAAACGGCTATGAATGCTTCTGCAAATACTAATAGCAGCATGCATTATTCTCTAAAAGACCGCACAGATATTTACCTACCAACACCAATTTACTTATGCGAAGCTGGTGGTAAAGTTGTTATTAACATAACCGTAAATACCGAAGGAGATGTTGTAGACACTTACGTTAACACATCATCCACAACTAAAAACGATTGCTTAATTGACAGTGCCCTAGAGTACGCCAAAAAAGCACGTTTTAGTTCAGATGCATCGAAACCATCTCAAATAGGTTCGATTACTTTTTATTTTGAAGGCAAAAATTAAACGCCTAATAATTCTAATAAATCGGTAATGGTACTTTGCCCTTTATCTAAATTATACCAAGTTTGTAAAGACTCTTTAAATTCTGGAGTTAATACCCCGTGTTCAGCTTTATAATCGGCCACAAATTTTGTTGCAACTTTTGGTCGCGGTCCAAATGTATTAACAACCTCTCCGGTTGTATTATCTATGACAATCATTTTTGGAATAGACTTTCCTCCGTTAGTTAAAAACATATCCATTAAAGCCTCATTCTCGTCGCGAAGCACGACTCTTAATTCAATATTTTCGTTTAATTCTGAAACCTTATTTATTATAGGTAAAACATGTGCAGCATCTCCACACCAGCTTTCTGCAATTACCAACCACGTTTGGTTTCCTTTAAAATTCTGAATGGCTTCTGTAGCTGTTTCAGAAACTTTAAGCGTTTTATCCCATCGCTTCATTCGGCTTTCGTTCACTTTGGTATACCCAACAAAATCTTCTGTCTGAGCTGCACCTGTTGTGCCTCCTGTTTTAGATAATGCTTTTACCAAATCTCTAAAATCTTGATAAGACATTGCGCGTTCTAAACCTTTTTGAATAATTTCATTCTTAACTTTACTATGTGTTATTTCCATAAGATGCTTAATTTACTTCACAAAATTACTTTATAAATGTGTGTTTTTAGGTAACTGTTGTTACATTAGTAGAAATAAAATTTAAACCTTACAAGATGGAAAAACACAGATGTGGTTGGTGTAAAAACGATGATTTATATGAAGCCTATCATGACCTAGAATGGGGTGTTCCGGTTAAAGATGATGCTACACTATTCGAATTTTTAATTCTTGAAACGTTTCAAGCAGGTTTAAGTTGGATTACAATTTTAAGAAAACGCGAGAATTTTAGAACAGCATTTGATAATTTCGATTATAAAAAAATAGCTAAATATTCATCATCTAAAATGGATGAATTGGCACAAGATGCTGGAATTGTTAGAAATAAACTCAAAATAAAAGCCACCGTAAGTAATGCACAAGCGTTTATTAAAATTCAAGAAGAATTTGGAAGTTTTAGCAGTTACATTTGGAATTTTGTTGATGGTAATCCGATAAAAAACAAAGTGCAACATTATAAAGAAGCGCCCGCTAACACGCCTTTAAGTGATGCTTTAAGCAAAGATTTAAAAAAACGCGGATTTAAATTTGTAGGCTCTACTGTTATTTATGCACATATGCAGGCTACAGGCATGGTTAACGACCACGAAGTAAATTGTTTTCGCTATAACGAAGTGTAATTATAAATATTCTAAGAATTTAGCTCTAGAAATATTACGCGCACCAAGACTTTCTAAATGGTGCGTATGAATTTGGCAGTCTATAAGTTTATAATCTGTATTTTGAACAAACGTTATAAAAGCTGCCTTACTAGCATTGCTTACTTTAGAAAACATACTTTCTCCACAAAATACGTCGTTACCTAAATCTAGGCCATAAAACCCACCAACTAATTCATCGTTTTGCCAAACTTCGATTGATTTTGCAAATCCCATTTCATATAACTCAATGTAAGCTTGGGTCATATTTTTGGTAATCCAAGTTCCTGTTTGTCCGTTACGTTTAATTTTAGCACAAGCTTCTATAACTTCGGGAAACGCTTTATTAACAGTTACTGTTAAATCGCAATTACGAAGAAATTGCCTCATGCTTTTAGAAACTTTTAACTCGTCTGGATAAAGCACAAACCGAGGATCTGGCGACCACCATAAAATAGAATTATCATCTTCAAACCAAGGAAAGATTCCGCGCTTATAAGCGAACAACAAACGGTCTGTAGATAAATCGCCGCCAACCGCAATTAATCCTTCTTGAGTTGCGTCTTTAATGTCTGGAAATTCTATTTTAGTTTTTAAAAATTTCATACCCCTAAATTAATAAAAGAATCGATATAAATAAAAAAAACCCCAATATCGTTAGATATTGAGGTTAATCACACTTTGAATTAGTCATAGTATACCTTTACTAGAAAGGTAAGTCGTCGTGATCATCTTTATTTAAGCTTGATGCTGGTTCGAATGCATCTGCTGGTGGAACTGGAGGAACTGCTCCTGAAGCCGATTCTTGTACTGCTTCAATTCTCCAACCTTGGATAGAGTTAAAATATTTAGTCTCTCCTTGTGGATTAACCCATTCTCTACCTCTTAAATTAATACTCACTTTTACGTTTTGCCCTACGCTATAGCTGTTTAGTAAATCTGTTTTATCTTGAACAAATTCTACTAATATATGTTGAGGATACTGCTCTTCTGTTGTTACTACTAGCTCTCTTTTTCTAAATCCATTACTCCCAAAAGTTTGGGTTTCACCTACCATTTTTACTTTTCCTTGTACTTCCATTACATTTAATTTTCTATTATAAAAACTCTCTTATATTTATGCTTTAAGATAAAAAAAACACCTTAACCATTTCCAATTACAACTTTGAAAACTTAGGTATTCTTCTATCCAATTCATTAACGCCATTCTCACATTCAGTACAAATTTAAAGGCATCTGCTTTACTAAGTCGTAATTTACAGTATTAATTACAACCTTCTCAAAGATTTTTTTTTAAACCCTATGTTTTTCTGAATTATTCTGAATGTGTTTTTTGTCTAAAACACCATAATTGGTAGATTTTACGACTCTTATTAAAAAAATAAATACCAACATATTCTATCATTTCGCTACGTCATCATTCCACATACAAGTATTTAATATCGCTAATATTAATTACTTAGACTAAAAACTACATTAGTTTACCATTTTAATATTTTACAAAGGTAACTATTCTATCAATTAACAAAAAATGATTTGAACACTTGATAGCACAATATTATTAACAGATTTGCATTATATTACCATTAAATTAGTTTTCATGCTATTTACTAAACATAAAAACCTCATCCGTTGGATATTCATCGGATTCTCATTTGTTATAATTGCCCTTATTTTATGGAATACTTATATGTTTTTTCAAAGCTTTAAAGCTGAAGAACGTATAAAAATGGAAAATTGGTCGGCAGCGCAACGTGACTTAATTAAAAGTACCAATTTAGATGGTGATATTGGCGAACTTCCGCTTCAAATATTACAAAGTAACACAACCACACCAATGATTATGGTGGATTTAAATGGTAACGTAGAACACAATAACTTAGACGCAAAGAAAGCAGAAAATAGTGCTTACGTTAAAGATCTTATTTTAGATTTTGAAAAAGAAAATACCCCCATTGAAATTATTTACGATGGTAAAATTTTAAATACGCTTTATTACGGAAATTCTCCTTTATTAAATAAATTAAAATATTATCCTATTGCGTTTGTGCTTATTCTGGTGCTATTCGCAGGATTAGTGTATAGTTTTTACCGCAGCACTAAAATTGCAACGCAAAATAAATTATGGTCTGGAATGGCCAAAGAAACTGCACACCAAATAGGGACACCTTTATCGTCCTTAATTGGTTGGACCGAAATTTTAAAAATTGAAAACGTTAACCCAGAATATATAAAGGAAATTGAAAAAGATATTAGTCGTCTTGAAACGATTACCGAACGTTTTAGCAAAATAGGCTCTGTACCCACGTTGGTTAAAGCCGATATTGTAAAAGAAACGATAGAGTCTTACGATTACTTAAAATACCGCTCTTCTAAACTAGTGGAGTTTAGCATTGATGTACCAGACACCGAAATCCCTGTGCAACTAAACTCACAGCTTTATAGTTGGACTATTGAAAACTTGGTTAAGAATGCTATTGATGCTATGAAGGGTAAAGGAAAATTGGCTGTACAGATAACAGCTTCAAATCTGGAGGTTAAAATTTTTGTTACAGATACGGGAAAAGGGCTAACAAAAGCCCAATATAATAGTGTTTTTGAACCTGGTTTTACCACTAAAAAACGAGGTTGGGGGCTAGGTTTATCGTTAGCTAGACGTATTATTGAAGATTTCCATGATGGTAAAATAAAAGTATCTCATTCCGAAATAGGAAAAGGTACTACCATGCAAATTACTTTAAAAATAGATAAGGAAACTAAACGTGATGCTTAATTATAAGGCGCTATTTATGGCTTTTGCAAGCTCTTGAAATTCGTCTTTAGACACGTTTGTTTTTTGTAAAAAACGAGCATCTTCCATCGTATTTAAAGGAATTAAATGCACATGTGCATGAGGTACTTCTAAGCCAATAACCGTCATACCTACACGTTTACACGGTACAACTTTTTCAATAGCAGTAGCCACTTCTTTAGAAAACTTCATTAATCTCAAATAAAGTTCATCATCCATATCGAAAATCTTATCCACTTCTTTTTTCGGAATACAAAGCGTATGTCCTTTAGCATTTGGATTGATATCTAGAAAAGCAAAGAAATCGTCTGTTTCTGCAACTTTATAACAAGGGATTTCTCCAGAGATGATTTTACTAAAAATAGAAGCCATAATATGTTGTTTAGTTATGTAAATATAAAAAGATTCCTAGAGTTTCAATTAAAACCGTGTGTAATTTCGGTTTAAAACTTTAGGAATCTTCTTTGTAATTTTGCTTGAACGTATTATCTCGAAATTTCTACAATATCGAATTTCATAATCCCGCTAGGCACTTGAATTTCGGCAACATCGCCAACAGATTTACCTAATAAACCTTTCCCAATTGGAGAGTTTACAGATATTTTCCCAGATTTTAAGTCGGCTTCACCATCGGCTACCAAAGTGTAATTCATTTCCATACCGTTGGTTTGGTTTTTAATTTTCACTTTAGATAACACTAATATTTTAGATGTATCTAATTGCGACTCATCGATTACGCGTGCGCCAGATAGTACTTCTTCTAATTTAGAAATTTTCATTTCTAACATACCTTGTGCTTCTTTAGCAGCATCGTATTCGGCATTTTCACTTAAATCCCCTTTGTCTCTTGCTTCAGCTATTGCTTGAGAGGCACGTGGCCGCTCTATATCTTTTAATTGTCTTAGTTCGTCTCTTAACTTCTTTAGTCCTTCTGCAGTGTAATAAGATTTTTTACTCATAACTTCATCGTTTTAATTCAAAAAAATATGCTTCATAAACCACAGTTTATAAAACATAAAAAATCTCGCAGTACGAGATTGTCTTACAAATATACAAAATATTTATCTCAAACTACTTTTTGTTGTAAATTGCAGACCGAAATTTCAACTATGAAAAAACTTTTTTTTATTGCTTTAACTGTCTTAATGATGGTGAATTGCACTTCTGATGATAGTGCCTTATATAATCCGAATTTACCTGATTATTCTTTTGACACAGGCACTTTAATTAATACAAATTTACCTTTATACAATCAATTAAATTTTGCAGGAAATTACATCACACTCGATAGTCCATATGGGATAAACGGGCTTGTACTGTATTATTTAGGAGGCACTCAATATGTGGCATACGAATTAAGCGATCCAAACCACCCAATTACGACATGCTCTAAACTAGATGTAAATGGACTTATTGCTAGTTGTCGTTGCGACGATGGTAATTCGTACAATATTATTAATGGTCTTCCAGAAACAGGAACCACTGGCGGTTATACCTTACAACCGTACCGTGTAGAAGTTAGCGGAAGTATAGTACGTGTTTATAACTAATAAAACAGGCGATTCATTATTTTGAATCGCCTGTTTTATTTTTTTAGAATTTAAGAGTTAGCCCAACCAAGAAATTGGTAGTAGCTTGCGGATAATATCCTGCACCTTCAATTGTTGTTATTGCATCTGGATTACTCCAAGTATCATCATAAGTATAGTAATATCCGTTAGATACATATTTCTCGTTAAAAATATTGTTTACAACACCACTCAATATAATGGATTTAAAAATTGACTTCATTTTAAACTCGTACATTATATTTAAATCATTAACAAAATAACTATCCAGTTTAGATTTTTCAGCATCTGTATTTCCCATATACTGCTCGCCTACAAATTTACTTAGAAGCGAAACCTGAAAGGCGTCGTTTGGCTGAAAAACAATAGCATTACCTAATACAATATCTGGTGAAAATGAAATATTAGTAGAACCAAAATCTTGTAACTCACCATCGAAAGACTGATAAATAGATTTATTTTTATTAGTACTAAACGTTACATTAGGCTGTATTGAAAATGCTTTTGATATTCCTATAGCAGCTTCAATTTCTAATCCTAAACGGTAACTTTCCCCACTATTTGTTCGGATAGGATTTCCAACTCCATCAATTTCTCCAGACAAAATTAATTGCTCGTTATATTGCATATAGTACACATTGGCATTGAATTTAAAGCGTTGCTTTTCGTGTCTCCATCCCAATTCAAAATCGTTTAATTGCTCTGGCTTTACATCTGGATTATTTTGAAAATCATCTCGATTTGGTTCTCTGTTTGCACGTGCATAAGAGAAATACATATTATTGTTTTCATTTAACTCGTAAGTCACACCCGCTTTTGGATTAAAAAAACTGTATTGCTCATCGATATTAAGCGGTAAACGATCTGAATCTATACCGGTTGTTTTATAATCTATAAATCGCAATTGTAAATCGCCATATAAACTCCACTTATCATTCAGTCGATACGTTGCTTTCGTAAACACACTTACATCTTGCTTCTTTCCGTTACCATCGTAATAATGGTCATCTTTTTCGCTATTACTAGCATAGTTCGCCCAAATTATTTCTCCAAAATGATCACCATCATAATAACTATAAGACCCTCCTAAAAAGGCATTTACTTTATCATTTTTAAAATTCACATTAGCATTAACTACATAGAAATCGTTATCTAACCAACGACGACGAATAATGTCTGTAGTTTCAATTGTTTCACCTCCAATGGTAACATTATCTAATCCGTAATCTTCAAAAGACTCGTCTTCTTTATACTGTTCAAAATATCCACTTCCTTTGGTATAGTTTAATCCTAAGTTTGTAGACCAATTATTATTAAAACGTTCGTTCCAGTGTAATTGATAATGATCTTGCTGATAATCGTCTACTTCCTCGTCGTAGAATTGCTCATTCCCATCTTCATCGGTATACAATCCTGCCGAATTATAAGTTCTGTCGTTCTTTAATTTATCTAAATCTTCTATTCCATTCCAAGATTGGTAGGTATTTTCATGACCTCCAAAAGTAATAGCTTTTATCAAGGTATTATGGTCAACATAAGACGCTTGTAAGAAATACGATTTTAAATCTGTAGAGGCACGATCTATGTAACCATCAGAATTAATTACAGATAAACGACCTGCAATTTCAATATGATTATTTAATAATCCTGTACTGAATTTGGCCGTATGTTTTCTGGTATTGTAACTTCCAAAACTGTTAGAAATTTCTGCGTTTGCCTCATTAGAAACTGCATCTGTTAGTACATTAATACTTGCACCAAAAGCACCAGAACCATTTGTAGACGTCCCAACACCACGTTGTAATTGTAAACTTTCTACAGACGATGCAATATCTCCTAAATTCACCCAAAACGTACCTAAAGATTCAGCATCATTATATGGAATTCCATTAATTGTAACGTTGGTAGATTGAGCACTTACACCACGAACACGAATACCAGTATATCCTATTCCGGCTCCCGCATCGCTAGTTGTTACCACCGAAGGCAAATAATTTAATAAAATAGGAATATCTTGACCAAGGTTACGTTTTGCTAAAGTTTCTTTATCTACATTAGAGTGTGTTATTGGCGAAGTTGCATTAACACGCACCGCTGTAACTAAAATTTCATCTAATGTTTCGGTAGTAACCGCAGTAGAGTCTTGAGGTTTTTCCTCTTGAGAAAATGCTGTAAAATTCATAATTACACAGCAGATAAAAACAATAAAATGTTTCATTCGATAGTATTGATTTAAATCGAATAAAAAGAGGCCCTTATTCTATATTTTATATTGATTTTATTTTTGAGCGTTTAAACAAACACGATAGTAACATCTGATATTTTCCTTATTTAAATCGTTACATGAACATACCGAACACGATTAGATTTAGAAGTTAAATAGCATTGGATTTTATCGTACTCGTTAAAAACATCTATTAGATATTTCTTTAACGCTCCATTCCTAAACAGCATTACCTGTTCTAGGTTCAATGGGTATGATCTCAGCCGATATTAGGCACCCCTCTAATGAGAACGTTGCAAAGTTAGAAACAATTCTGATTTCTTCTAATTATTTCTATGAAATTCTAATCTAAGTTTGGTTTGCGTCTAGACGCCTTTTTTTCTGAAGTTACTTTTTTGCCTTTAAGGCGCTTTTTTATAGCAGATTTTGGCACACGCGTAGGACGTCTCTTCTTAGCAACTTTCAATCCGTTATGGATGGTTTGTAAAAAACGACTGATAACCAATTCCTTGTTTTTATGCTGACTACGACTTTCGTCGCATTGCAATAATAACACCTGATTATTTGTTAATCGAGGCTGAAGTTTGGTTATGAGTCGTTCTTTTTGTGCTTCTGTTAATGCCGAAGAATCTATAATACTAAAAGTTAATTCTACTTTTGAAGACACTTTATTTACATGCTGACCTCCTGCCCCGGAACTACGTACGGCTTTAAAAGATAATTCTGAAATAAGTAGCGCTTCATTAATCATATTTACATTTGGTGCGCAGGTTTCAGTAAATCGGCAACAGTTTTTACTGGATTAAAGGTATTTAAAGGTACCTCTACAAAAACAGTATTCCAGTTGGCCATAGCACCATTCCATAATCCTGGTAATTCTAAGGCTAACAGCTCTTTTCCTTCTTTTGTTTTTTGGGTAATAAATCCGGTAGTTGGATCAACATACTTTAATAAATTGAATGCTTCTCCTTTATAATCTTTTGTTCCGCACACTAAATCTACAGGGTTAAAATGAGTTGACCCTTGTAATACTGCGTTCTGCGTTTGATTATCAAGATCTATTTGAGCTGACTCTACAATTTGAAGCGATAAATTTCCATTATGATCTTCTACCCAAAATGGTCCACCACCAGGTTCGCCTTCATTTTTAACCATACCACAAATACGAATTGGGCGATTAAGTTTTTCTTTTAAATACTCTGTTTGATATGTGTTTGCAAACTTTTCAAAATCAATTGCAATGTCTACATTTAACTTCCGTTTTAAAAACTCAGCTATTTCTACTAATTCTGCTTCATCAGCTTCACCTTTATCTAAATCGTTTAAATAGGCAAAGGCTTGTTCTTGCAACTCTAACAACACACCTGCGAGTACTTTTTTATACTCTACAACATTGTCTTTATACTTAGAGACCACGACATTATCTATATTTTTAATGAAGATAACATCTGCATCTAAATCGTTTAAATTTTCAATTAAAGCACCGTGTCCCGAAGGTCTAAATAATAAGGTTCCGTCGTCTTCACGAAATGGCTCTTTATCTGGTGTTAATGCAATTGTATCTGTAGATTGTTTTTGAAATGAAAATGAAATATTATAATCTAAGTTTGTTACTTTCTCTACAACAGGTTTAATTTGTTTAAACTCGGATTCAAACTTATCGTTATGTGTTTCAGAAATTGTAAAATGAAGATTTGCTTTTCCATTTGCAGACGCATAAGAAGCCGCTTCAAATAAATGCTCTTCGAACGCAGTAGAAATATGATCATCGTATTTATGAAACGGGAGTAATCCTTTTGGGAACGAACCATAATCTAAGTATTTTTCGTCTAACATTACATTAACGAAAATCCATTTTTGTTTATCGGCACTATACGTCGAATAATCTGGATAATTATGATTTATTACGTCTAAAACTAAATTATAAAAAGGTAAATCTTCTACGCCTTTAAAAAAAGAAGCTAGATTTTTATCGTTAGTTTTCTCAATATAAGCATCGAAAGTCTCTGATCCTTCTGGATTAAAATTTGAAACAAAACTAAATAAGTTTTTAAACATTCTTGTTGCGGCGCCAGATGCTGGAACGAATTTTAAAACTGACAAATCTTTACGTTTTTCATCGTAAGCTGCCACATAAGCTTTGCGCTCGGCATCATCAAACTTTAAAAGTCCGTGGTCTAATACAGCTGGCGATTCTAAATCTATAAATGGAATACCGTTTTTAAATTGCTCTACTTGCGAAGAAATTTTTTGTAAGGTTAATCCTTTATCTTCTATTTGTTTTAAATCTTGTTCTGAAAAATTCATGCGTGTTCTAATATTAATTTATCTATATGTTTAACAGCCAAATCGAAACGTTCTTTAAAGGTTCCTTTTAGTAAAACATATGGTTTATTATAATCGTTTAAAGCCTTTTTAAATGCATTAAACATAGTTTCTCGTTCGTTTGGTTTGTCTCTAACCTCGTCTGCTTCCCAAGGGATATCAATATACGTTAAAAAGTACAAATTATAATGATTTTCTATGGCCGAAGCTGTCAAAGACTCATTATAAAATCCTTTGTAATAGACTTCTGCATAGACTTTTGTTTCTAACAAATTCGTATCACAAATTAATAAGTTTTTAGCCGCTTTGGTTAACTCATTCTCTAAAAACATTTGCCCTTTTGCTATAGGTATAACATCGTCTTCAGTTAAAACGTCATTCGTTTTATTTTTCTCCAATGCATAAGTTCTGGAAAACTCTGGCACATATATGGTGTTATAATGCTCTGCCAATTGTTTTGCCAACACGGTCTTTCCTGTCGACTCTGGCCCAAACAATACAATTTTTAAGTTGTTTGAGGGGCTTTGTCTAAGGTCTTCTTCCATGCGTAATATCCTGAAATTGCTATAAATGTAAATCCTAAATACTGTAGGCTTGTAAATGTAAATCCTTTATAAAAATAAAGCGGAATTGAAATAATATCGGCAATAATCCAAAGTGTCCAGTTCTCTAATTTGCGTTTTGCCATAAGCCACATCCCTACAAAAAACAAACCTGTTGTAAGTATATCTATCCAGGCCACCCAGCTTGTTAACTTATCGAAAACTGTATAAATTATATATACAAAAACCATAGTTGCAACAAATATGGCCACTCCTACTTTTTGTTCTTTAGCCGTTGTTCTAGAGATTGGGGTTAATTGGTCGTCATCTACTTTTCTGGTCCAGATATACCATCCATAAACACTCATTATAAAATAATAGGCATTAATCATCATATCTCCTAACAAGCCCCAATGTAACAATAGATAGACAAAAATAAGCGTACTAATCATTCCGGTTGGAAAGACTAAAATGTTATTTTTCTTAGAAAACCACACCGATAAGAACCCAAAAATTACAGCCACTATTTCAAGTACTATATTTATGGTTTGATACCCTTCGTATTGTCCGAATAAAAAATTAAAAATTTGGGACATAATCGCTTCTATCGCTCTTCACAATTTTCATATTCGCTATTACACCGTCTAAATTTTGGAAAGATGCTCGTAAAGCATCCGTTAAAAACGGCATGACCTTATCGAAATCACCATACACTTGAGTACTTAATGGATTTTCTAAAATCGTAAATTCTGAAGCTCTTAAATCTTTAATAAATTCTTGAATTGGCGGTTCGTAATCAGCATTCAAGGGCATTAGAGTTAACTCTACAGATATTTTCATAATTAATTTTTCTATGATTTATTCAAGGCGCATTTACATATTGCCTCCGAATAACCAAAAGTACTAAGGATTTTAGTTTTAAAGAATTAATTTAGAAGTAATTTAGTTCATTACCAACGTTTAAGATTGTTGAATAATGCTTCATTTTTTTCAAGAGCTGTACCTATAACTACCAAATTAGCACCTGCTTTAAATGCTTGATCCATTTGGGCCCTACTTTTAATACCACCACCAACAATTAGCGGAATACTTAAATCGTTGCTAACGGCTTTAATAATTTCTGGAGCAACTGGACTTTTGGCACCACTACCTGCTTCTAAGTACATAAGGCGCATACCCAATAACTCACCAGCTAAAGCAGTATGTACTATATTTTCTATATGTTTAGAAGGCATTGGTTCTGTATCAGTAACCTTTTGTACAGTGCTTGTTTCTCCATTTTCAATTAAAAGGTAACCTGTTGGAATAATTTCTAAACTGGTTTCTTTTAAACGTGGAATAGCCTCTACATGTTTACCTATTAAATAAGCTGGATTTCTACCAGATAATAACGATAAAAACAATAATGCATTAGCTTTATCTGTAATCTGCACAACATCTCCAGGAAATAAAACAACTGGAAGATTAGTATGCTTTTTAATTTCTAACACTAAAGGTTCTGTAAGATCCACAGGAACGGTACTACCACCTACAAAAATATAATTGGCTACAGATTGATTAATTTTTTTAACAAATCCCTCAACATCAGCGAGTCTAATTTTTTCAGGATCAATTAGAATTGCTAATTGTTTTTTTGTGTTAAAAATGTTATTTAAAATATGATTTAATACGTTCATTATCTATGTAACTGTGTAAACGCAAGTAAAATCTTCGAATTCTAAAAAATAGATATCGAATCGGTTCTTGCTATCTTTATAATCTATCCAAGCTGTAGTTTGGCCTTCATTTAAATCAAAAGGAATCACCAAGATGTGGTTATAAAAACTTAATCCGGGTGTTGCATATAATTTATATAATGCTTCTTTTGCCCCCCAAATAACGGTAAGTTTTTTAACATAATCAATTTCATCTTCAGATAAATAGCAGAATTCATAATTTGAGAATTTATGGGCGATTAATTTCACTTTTTCTCGATTTTTCTCAATATCTATTCCTGTTTTTTTATCACTAATAACAACTCCCGAAAACGTAAACGAATGCGTTATAGATATATGCCTGCCATCTTTTAAATGTGGCTTCCCATTTTGATCGTAATATAAATCGAAATCTGAGTATCCCAATTCGGCTAACAAGCATCTTACACTTAAGAATCCGCGTTGGTGCAATTCACTTTTCATGCCCAAAACGCGAGTTAAACTTTCTGGTTTTAACTTAACAGCTTGAAACAATTCATCATAAGACTCTGTAATTTTCCAAATCTTAACAGTAGTTTGTGAATTAGGCTGTAGGGTTTTATATACTGGCATTTATATTTCTCGTACTTATTATGTAACTTTGCACTCTTAAATTAAGAGACAAATATACAATTATGAATACAAAAACGATTCCTTACGTACCTTATAAAGTAAAAGATATGTCGCTTGCGGCTTGGGGAAGAAAAGAAATTGAATTAGCCGAAGCAGAGATGCCAGGTCTAATGAGCCTTCGTGAAGAGTACAAAGACAGTCAACCTTTAAAAGGTGCTAGAATTGCTGGATGTTTACATATGACGATTCAGACTGCTGTATTAATTGAAACTTTAAAAGCTTTAGGTGCTGAAGTAACCTGGAGTTCTTGCAATATTTTCTCTACGCAAGATCAAGCTGCTGCTGCAATTGCAGATGGTGGTACTGCTGTTTATGCTTGGAAAGGTTTAACAGAAGAAGAATTTGAATGGTGTATAGAGCAGACTTTATTTTTTGGTGAAGACAGAAAACCATTAAACATGATTCTTGATGATGGTGGAGATTTAACAAATATGGTTTTAGATAAATACCCAGAACTAGTTGATGGTATTAACGGTTTATCTGAAGAAACTACAACTGGAGTTCACCGTTTATACGAACGTATGAAAAACGGAACGTTACCAATGCCTGCAATTAACATTAACGACTCGGTTACAAAATCTAAATTCGATAACAAATACGGATGTAGAGAAAGTGCTGTAGACGCTATTCGTCGTGCAACAGATGTTATGTTAGCTGGTAAACGTGTTATTGTTTGTGGTTATGGTGATGTTGGTAAAGGTACAGCTGCTTCTTTTAAAGGAGCTGGTAGTATTGTTACCGTTACAGAAATAGACCCTATTTGCGCATTACAAGCTGCAATGGATGGTTTTGAAGTTAAGAAATTAGAATCTGTAGTTCCAACTGCCGATATCGTAATTACAACTACAGGAAACAAAGATATCGTTCGTGCAGAGCATTTCAAGGCTATGAAAGATAAAACCATAGTATGTAACATTGGTCACTTCGATAACGAAATTCAAGTAGGATGGCTAAACGACAACTACGGAGATACTAAAGATACAATTAAGCCTCAAGTAGATAAATATACTATAGACGGAAAAGATATTATTTTATTAGCTGAAGGACGTTTAGTAAACTTAGGTTGTGCAACTGGACACCCAAGTTTTGTAATGAGTAACTCATTTACAAACCAAACATTAGCTCAAATCGAATTGTGGACTAACAGAGATGCTTACAAAAACGAAGTATACATGTTACCTAAGCATTTAGATGAAAAAGTAGCTAAATTACACTTAGCTAAAATTGGTGTTGAACTTACTGAGTTAAAACCTGACCAAGCAGAATATATTGGTGTAACGGTTGAAGGTCCTTACAAACCTGAGTACTATAGATACTAAATAGACATATGTTGCTAATGTATTAGTAACTGTTTTATAACTATTAAAAATCCCGAGCATGTATTTGTTTGGGATTTTTTTGCATCTAATATTAGTCTTAATTAAAAAAATGCCTAGCTTTATTAAAGCAACAACAAATACTGCCATGCAAAAAGCATTAAGAGACAGTAGCCATATTAAATTTAGTTTAAAAATAGCTCCAAATCGAATTACGAATTTAATCAACCTTAATTTCTAAAAATGATTACAGAATTTAAAACAGAAATAGTAAGTTCAAATAAAGTCAATAAAGTCGTTACGATTGTATTTCTTATTTTATACGTGATTTCTATCTTCTATGTTTTTCTATACGATAAAGACAGTCAAAACATATATTTAAAGTACTTAGCTTTAGCAGTATACCTTTCTGGAATCTACTTCTTATTTGGTAAATCCTTTATTAAACCTAAGAAAATTGGTGTTTTAAAATTATCAACTGAAAAAATTGAATTTGAAGAAAATGGCGAAACTAAAAATATTCCACTTAATGAACTTGAAAATGTATACTTGAATTATATGGATTATGGAAGCTGGACAACACACTCTATTTATGGTAATAAAAACCATATTATAATCACCGATAAGTCTGGAAATCGATACAATTTTGAAATACTAATAAGAAATAAAGATTCTAAAGATGAATTAAAAAGTGTTTTAAATAGTTCGGAATATTATGAGAAATTCAATTTAACAAAGGCGCCTAACTCCCGGACCAATTTTTAAGAACCTACTAATTAAGCACTGGCCACGTACTAAAATAAACCCGAATTCCTCCAAAAATATTTAATTAAATATAGAAAACTAATAGTAACAAGAAAAGTCCTTGCAAATAAATTGCAAGGACTTTTGTATTGTATAAGAAACTATTTCTTAAGCCTCGAAAGGAACTATAGAAACGTAAGACTTGTTGTCTTTTTTCTTTGTAAATTTCACAACACCATCTACTCTAGCGTGTAATGTGTGGTCTTTACCAGCATATACATTTTCACCTGGGTGATGTGTATTACCTCTTTGTCTTATGATGATATTTCCAGCAATTGCAGCTTGACCACCAAAAATCTTTACACCTAAGCGTTTTGATTCTGATTCTCTACCGTTCTTAGAACTACCTACCCCTTTTTTGTGAGCCATTGTCTTAAGGTTTTATATTGTTAATAATAATGAATTTGAAAAATTACTTTTCAATTCCACCGTCTAATTTGTCTTGTAATACTTTTAATTCATCCCATTTACCATCTGCAGCTAACTGAGCTTGTTTTGGCCAAGTTTCTGTAACGATGTGAGATAATCTTGAGCTAGCAGCAGTTAACACTTCGCTTAATTTCTCAGCTGGTGTATTTGCGACTTTAGCGAAAGTATCGATTCCAGCATTTACTAAAGCTTCAGCAGCTTTAGGTCCAGCACCTTCGATTTTCTTTAAATCATCTGCTTTAGTAGCAGTTGCTTTTTTAGCTTTTGTTGCTGGTGCAGCTTTTTTAGCTCCAGAAGCAGCAATGCTTTCAATTACGATTTCAGTAAGAGCTTGACGGTGACCGTTTTTAACACGGTATCCTTTACGTCTCTTTTTCTTGAAAACAATAACTTTATCACCTTTAAGGTGTTTTAAGATTTTTGCACTTACTTGTGCTCCATCTATAGCCGGGGCGCCTAAAGTAATATTGTCACCATCTCCTATAAGAAGTACATTATCAAAAGATACTGCATCTCCTTCTTCAGAAGCTAAACGGTGAACAAACACTTTTTGGTCTTTTACAACTTTAAATTGTTGCCCTGCTATCTCTACAATTGCGTACATAGCGTAACGTTTTATTTATTAATTTTGTTCAAAAATGAGTGCAAATATACATCTAATTAATTAAACTACAAACGTTTTATGCAAATTGAAATAAAAAATGTGCTCTTTTCAAATCTTCTGCTTCAAAAATAAAACAAGTTTCTCAAAATCAATATTTTAATTTGTCACATTACAGACAAATGCCCCTCTAACTCAGTTCTCTTTACAGAATTAATACATACCTCTTCTTAAATTTACCAATTCAAAAAAACTCATGTTTTTTATAACAGATTATACTTCTAAAAAATTATCATTACTTATTTTAGCTTAATTATGTAACTATTATATGTACAAGTAGACATATCAATAAATTAAAAATCAACTTAAACACAAACTCACAATGAAAAAACGCTTATTTTCTTTAGCTTCTTTGTTGCTTGTTGGCCATTTGGCAACAGCTCAAAAAGTTGAATTTGAAGAGTACGATTTGGACAACGGATTGCATGTTATTCTTCACCAAGACAACACTGCGCCAGTTGTTACAACCTCTGTAATGTACCATGTAGGAGCAAAAGATGAAAACCCAGAGCGTACTGGATTTGCTCACTTTTTTGAACACCTCTTATTTGAAGGTACCGAAAACATAGAACGTGGAGAATTCATGAAAATTATTCCTGCTAACGGCGGAAAATTTAATGCAAACACCACAAATGATAGAACATACTATTACGAAGTCTTTCCTTCTAACAAAGTAGAACTTGGTTTATGGCTAGAGTCTGAACGTTTAATGCACCCGGTAATCAACCAAATTGGTGTAGATACACAAAATGAGGTTGTAAAAGAAGAAAAACGTATGCGCTATGATAACAGTCCATATGGAAGTCTTATTATTAATGTACAAAAAAATCTTTTTATAAAGCATCCATACCGCTGGACTACTATTGGAGAAATGGAACACTTAGATGCTGCAACATTACAAGAGTTTAAAGACTTCAATAAAAAGTTTTACATCCCAAATAATGCCGTTTTAGTTGTTGCTGGTGATATCGATAAAGCACAAGTTAAAAAAATGATCCAAGATTATTTCGGACCAATTCCAAAAGGAACTCCAGTAGTAAGAGACCTACCTCAAGAAGCTCCTATTACAACGGAGATTAAAGCCAAAGCTTATGACGGAAATATTAAAATTCCTGCTATCGTTGAAGCCTATAGAACACCATCCTATAAAGAGAAGGATTCTTATGTTTTAAATATGATTTCTGAATACTTAAGTGGTGGAAAATCATCTAAACTATACAAAAAACTGGTAGATGAAAAAAAGATGGCTTTACAAGTCGGAGCTATGAGTATGAGTCTAGAAGATTATAGTGCATATATTGTTTATGGTTTACCATTAGGAGACACTTCACTTGCCGATTTAACTAAAGAAATTGACGAAGAAATTGTAAAACTTCAAACAAATTTAATTTCAGAAAGAGATCATCAAAAATTACTTAATCAATTCGAAAATAATTTTGTTAATTCAAATTCTAGTGTCGAAGGTATTGCTAGCTCTTTAGCGACTTACTATTTACTTTACGACGATGTGAATTTAATTAATGACGAAATTAATATATACAGATCTATAACAAGAGAAGATATTCAAGCCGTTGCTAAAAAGTATTTAAACCCTAACCAAAGGTTATTATTAGAGTACTTACCAGAAGAAAAGAAGCAATAATAAAAAGACGTACACAAAAATGAAAACAAAAATATCAGTATTATTAGCATTGTTTTTAATGTCTGTTGGCGTTCACGCACAAATAGACAGATCTAAACAACCTGAACCAGGACCAGCTCCAAAAATTTCACTAGAAACACCTCAAGAATTCCAATTAAAAAACGGAATAAAAGTACTTGTTGTAGAAAATCATAAATTACCTAAAGTAACGTACTCATTAACGTTAGACAACAAACCCATTACTGAAGGTGATAAAGCTGGAGTTTCAAGTTTACTTTCAGACATGTTAGGTAACGGAACGACTTCTATCCCTAAAGATGAATTTAATGATGAAATCGACTTCTTAGGTGCTCGATTAGGATTTGGATCTCAAAGCGCTTATGCCTCTTCTTTAACAAAATACACTGGTCGTATTTTAGAATTAATGGCCGATGCCGCTATAAACCCATTATTTACAGAAGAAGAATTTCAGAAAAGTAAAGACCAATTAATTGAAGGTTTAAAATCTCAAGAAAAAAGTGTCGATGCAATTGCTTCTAGAGTAGGATCTGCATTATCTTTTGGAAAACACACAGCTTACGGAGAATTTGTTACCGAAGAAACCGTGAACAACATCACACTTCAAGATGTTAAAGATTTCTACAACACATACTTTATACCTAACAATGCCTATTTAATAGTTGTTGGAGATATCGATTTTAAAACAGCTAAAAAAGCAATCACAAAAGATTTTGGAAAATGGAAAAAAGGGGCTGAAATAAAAACCACACTTCCTGAGGTTACTCCAAACGTAGCAACTACTCAAATAGACTTTGTAGACATGTCTAACGCTGTACAATCTAATATTGTTGTAACTAACAATGTTGATTTAAAAATGAATCACCCAGATTATTTTTCTGCACAAATTGCAAACTACATTTTAGGTGGTGGTGGTGAAGGTTATTTATTTAAAAACCTTCGTGAAGAACATGCCTATACTTACGGTGCTTATTCATCTCTTAGAGATAGCCGCTACAACGGTGGTCGTTTTACTGCTAGCTCTCAAGTAAGAAATGCTGTAACAGATAGTGCTGCAGTTCAGATTTTAAATGAAATCAACAGAATTAAAACAGAACCTGTAGACCCTAAAGATTTAGAAAGTGCTAAAGCTAAATATATAGGTAGTTTTGTAATGGCTTTAGAAAAACCCGAAACTGTTGCAGAATATGCACTTAATATTAAATTAAATAATCTTCCAAGTGACTTTTACGAAACCTATTTGGAGAAAATTAATGCTTTAACACCTGCAGATATTCAGAAAGCAGCAAACAAATATTTTCAATCTAAAAATTCACGTATCATAATTACAGGTAAAGGAAGTGACGTTTTAACTAATCTTGAAAAAACAGGAATCCCAGTTAAATATTACGATACTTACGCTAAACCAATAGACAAGCCTGTATACGAAGTTGCTATACCTGAAGGTGTAACTGCAGAAAGTGTTTTACAAAACTACATTACCGCAATTGGCGGAAAAGAAATGTTAGATAAAGTAAACACCCTTGTTATTAAATATGAAGCAGAAGCAAATGGCTCTAAAATAATTTCTGAAGAAAAACGTGCAATCGGAAAATTAGCTCAAAATCTTTTTGTGAATGATAATTTAGCGGTGGCTATGATTGTAACTCCTGAGGACGTTTTTGTAAAACAAGGCGGTGCTAAAAACCCGATTCCTGCAGAAATGGCTAAAGATATGAGAGTCTCTTCTGGTTTATTTATGGAACAAACTATTCTAGCTTTAGGTACAGCCAAATTAGCAGGTATCGAAGATGTTAAAGGACAAAAAGCCTACAAAATTGAAGTTCCTGGAACAACAGTATCTTACAATTTATTCTACGATGTAGAAACGAGCTTAAAAGTTAAAGAAACTCAAGTAATCAATATGGGCGGGCAATCTCAAGTTCAAGATTCGTTTCTTAAAGACTATAAAGCTTTCGAAGGAATTTTATTCCCTTCTATAAAAGAAAGTTCACAAATGGGTCAGCCAATACACGCTAACCTACAAGAAGTTCTTATAAATTCTGGAGTGACTGATGCCGATTTTCAATAATAAAATAATTTTTAAAATTTTAAAACCGAAGTTCAAGCTTCGGTTTTTTTATGCCCTCTTATTTGCCAAATACACTCCAGACAAAATAATTAAAGAAGCAAAACCTTGCAATACGCTAAACCCTTCGCCATCTAAAAATCCCCAAGTTAATGCTACAATAGGCATTACATAAGTGACAGAAGACGCAAATACAGGAGTCGATATTTTAATTAATTTATTAAACAACACTTTCGCTAATGCGGTTCCAAAAAAGGATAAAATAAAAATATAAACCAAAGCCATTTTAAGTGTTGGTTGATGCAAATTAGAGCGTTCAAAAAAACCTGTAAAAAACAATATTATACAGGCCGGAATTACAACCACCACGTAATTACCCGTCGCTATAGTTAGTGGTTTTAAATGCTGCAAATGACGTTTTATAATATTTACATTAAAGGCATACATTACAGTTGCCAACACAATATAACCTGCGTACAAATAATTCTGATGCGGATTTAAATCGGAACCTTCCATAACCAATAAAGCAGTACCTATAAACCCTAAAACAACACCAAAAACCTGACGTTTTGTTGAAGCTATTTGAAACACTGCAAAACCAACCAATATGGTTTGTAGCGGCACTAATGAATTTAAAATAGAGGCAATAGCACTATCTATTTCTGTTTCGGCTATAGCAAATAGAAACGCAGGAATAAACGACCCAAACACTCCAGATAATGCAATCCATTTCCAAGCTGCTTTATCTATAGTTTTAATATATTTTAATCCAACAGTAAATAAGATAAACGCTGTAAATATATTTCTTAAAGCACCCAACTGAAAAGGTGTCACTCCAATAAGCGCTTTTTTCATTAAAATAAAGGAGCTTCCCCATATTAATGATAACACAAAAAGATAGACCCATTTTGAAGTATTTTCGCTCATACAATATATTCTAACGCTACAAAAATGGAACTTTTAACACGAAAAATCACTTAAATTATTAAATTTGTTCACCTTATAAATTTTAGATCCTATGAAACACTTTAAAATTCTTTTTGCGGTATTATTACTTTCAGCAGTATCATTTTCGTGTAAAAACAAATCAGCCGAACCAGAAATAAAAACAGTAGAAACAGCTGCCCCAACAGAAGCTGTCGCTAAAACTATAGATCCAAATGCAACTTATGCTAAAGCAGAATTCACTATCGAAGGAATGACTTGCCAAATTGGATGCGCTAATACCATAGAGAAAAAATTATCTAAACTTGATGGTATTAAATCTGCAACAGTAAGTTTCGACAAAAAATTAGCTATGGTAGAATATGATGTGGCTAAAGTAAATGCAACTACTCTTGAAGAAACTGTAACTAAAGCTGGAGAGATGTATAGTGTAACAGACATGAAAACTGTAGATACTTTTGACACAACAACGACAAATGAGACAGAAACTTCGAAGCAAATGACTTGCAAAGGCGACTGTGAAGGCACATGTGATGGAGACTGCAAAAAGAAATCTGAAGATGTTGCAATGGCATGTTCTGCAGACGGAAAAGAAGGATGTTGTGCTAGTAAAAAAGCATAAACCCTAACATGATATAAATTAATATAAAAGCATCTCGAAAGAGATGCTTTTATAGTTTACATGCCATTTTATCGCATCAATATATTTAACTAGACGTTTAATAAAATAAAAGCTTTCTTAATTTTTAATTTGAGTTACAGTTACACGTTGTTTTAATGTATGAACCGCAGGCCCAAACTGATTAAAAATAGCGACATCGGCAGCATCTAACCCATAACCTACAGACACATAACCTCCTTTTATTCCTGTTTGAGTAGCATCGAAAACATACCAACGTCCACCAACATAAGCTTCAAACCAAGCATGCATATCCATGGGTTTTAAATTATGCAAATAGCCCACTACCATACGCGCAGGAATACTTAAACTTCTACATAATGCGATTCCTAAATGAGCTAAATCTCTACAAACTCCCGACCCTTTCTGATTTACTTCTATAGCCGAAGTTGGATAAACACTACTTCCCGGAATATAACTAATTGTATGGCGCAACCAATCTTCTATAGCCTGCACTTGCTGATACCCCGGCATTTTATTAGCTATAATTGAATTAGCCAACTCATTAAAGCGATCGGACTCACAGTATCGACTAGGCAACAAATAACAGAGGACGTCGTTTGGCAAATGTTGTATTTCTACAAAAGGAGCACCAAAATCTACATCAACAAATTCTGAAGTTTTTACATCTGAAGTCGTATAAATAGTTAACTCACCTTTTGGAGCAACGAATCTTTGACACAGATTCCCGTAGCCATCTGTAAATTCAATAATAGACATATTGGGCGCTATTTTAAATTCATCGCGTTCAATCCACTGCTCAGCACCGCTACGAGGGCGTAACATTAAAATAAAAGGCGTTGGAGTTTCTACATCGAATGCCAAATCACAACTAACACGTAACCACATAAGCGAATTCTATAAAAAACAATTTTCATCATCAAAAATTGATAACTATTAAATATAAAGGATTATTAGTCAAAATGTATTCGCTAATTTGTTTTAATTGCAGCATAAATCTGATTAAACCACAATAAAACAGAAGCTTTAAACAGATACTCATTTTTAAGTTACATAAAAAGCACTAGAGACTAGTATTGAACTAAAAAAAGCATCTCTTTCGAAATGCCTATATATTCTGTATTTATCTATAATTTAACTACGTTAAATGCTCTTTAAAGAAAGCCATTGTTCTATTCCATGATAAACTTGCTGCCGCTTCATCATACCTTGGTGTTGTATTATTATGAAAACCATGATTAACATCTGCATACACAAACGCCTCATATTGCTTATTATTCGCTTGAAGAGCCGCTTCATAATCAGGCCAACCGGCATTAACACGTTTATCTAATTCTGCAAAATGCAACATTAGTGGAGCATTAATTTCTACAACCTCTTCGGCACTCGGTTGACCGCCATAATACGGTACTGCAGCACCTAAATCTGGTACACGAACAGCCATCATATTGGAAATCCAACCACCAAAACAAAATCCAACTACGCCAATCTCACCTGTACAATCTTCATGATTTTTCAAGTAATTAAACGCTGCAATAAAGTCTTCTAGCATTTCATTTTTATCGCGTTTCTTTTGCATCTCTCGTCCTTCGTCGTCGTTTCCTGGATAGCCACCTAATGGCGTTAATGCATCTGGAGCAATAGAGATAAAGCCTTCTAGGGCTGCACGCCTTCCAACATCTTCTATATACGGATTAAGCCCTCTATTTTCATGAACAACAATAATTCCAGGAAGTTTCCCTGTACGCGATTCAGGTTTTGAAAGTAATGCTTTAATACCGCCGCCACCTCTAGGAGAATTGTAAGTAATATAATTAGAATCTAATCGCGAATCGTCTTTACTAACTAAAATGGAATCTATATAATTAGGAGAAATAAAGCTAAGCAAGGACGACACGGTAATCCCTCCCACTGCATACAACGAAAGTTTCTTTAAGAATTGACGCCTTTCTATTTTACTGTGTACATAATCGTCATATAAATCAAAAACCTCCTGATTTATATCTTCTTTCTTTAGTTTTTTCATAGCCTTAAATTAGTCTTTTTTTTGAAAACAATTTTAAACTTATAAAAATTTTAAGAAATCAATTTAATGAAGCACAAGATATTAAAGCCTTGAATTTATTTCCAAGTTACAGATTCCATAATCTGTTTTATATCTTTTTCTAAATACTTAGCTGCAGGAAAAATAGAATCGTAATTAGGTTTCGTGTAAAAATATAGAGACCCTGTTAAAAAATGATTTACACTATCGGTGACATAAAACTGAGATTGAGAAGCCGCATTTCCTCCTACTTCATAAAACATACCGTACACTTTACGCTCATCGTTAATATACACTTGTTCTACAATTTCATCTGCCTTAATGGTATGCTTTTGGGTGAAATTTTGAGCATCTTTAATAAACTTCATCAAGCTTATTGAATCTCCATCTATATTTTTATAGGTAAGAAATATAGTCCCTTTTAAATTGGAGTATTCTATGTTTACACCATAATTATCTTGACCAGCCATCTTTTTTAATCCAACATTAGTTGCAAAAGAATTTTTGTTAAAGGTAAACGGCACATCTAAATCGGATTTGCTATAACTCGCCTCAGGATAACTTAATCTCAAGTAAGCATTCGGTTTAGGGACAGGGGCGTCTCCGCAGGATACAACTAGGATAAATACAAAAAATACAATGATTTTTAATGTGTGTTTTAACATATTATAAGATGGTAACTTTTACACGTTTAATGCGTTTTTTGTCTATAGCTTCTATTGTGAAAAGATAATTTTCGAAATTTATTTTAGCATTCAAAATTGGGAAATTCCCTGAGTTCTCCAAAACAAAACCGGCAATAGTTTCTGCTTCACCTTTTTTTTGTTCGAAAACAGAATCGTCTTCAATTTTAATAATTTTATAAAAATCTTTTAAAGGTGTTTTGCCTTCAAACACAAAATTATGGTCGTCTAGTTTAGAATATATCAAATCTTCATCGTCGTATTCATCGCTAATTTCTCCAACAATTTCTTCAATAATATCTTCTAAAGAAATTAATCCGGACGTTCCTCCATATTCATCTACTACAACTGCTAAATGCACTTTTTTCTCTTGGAAATCGGCCATTAAATCATCTAGCTTTTTATTTTCCGGAACGAAAAAAGGCTCACGAATTAAAGCTTTCCAATCAAACTGCTTGCGATCTACATAAGGCAACAAATCTTTAACGTAAAGAATCCCTTTAATATTATCGATATTATCTTCGTAAACTGGAATTCTAGAATATCCATTAGCTATAATTTCTGGAATAATTTCCGGGTATTTTAAGTCCTGATTTAATGCAAAAATATCTATTCGAGGGCGCATAACTTGTTTGGTATCTGTATTACCAAAAGACACAATACCTTGAAGAATTTTTTGTTCTTCTTTAGAAGTATCGTCTTCACTAGTTAACTCTAAAGCTTGCGATAATTGATCGATACTTAAGTTAGATTTTTGCTTTCCTAATTTATCGTGAATAGCCAATGTAATACTACGCATAGGTAAACTTAATGGCGAAAATAAAACATCCATAACCTGAAGTGGAACAGCCATAAATGTGGCAAATTTCATTTTATTTCTGCTGGCGTAAATCTTTGGTAATATTTCACCAAATAATAAAATTAAAAAAGTAACTAAAACAACTTCTAGAATAAAACGTACCACTTCTGATGTTACTCCGCCAAACATAAAATCGCTTAAATAAGCAAAAAGTATTACAATTGCGATATTTATAAAATTATTAGCAACTAATATTGTGGCCAATAACTTTTTAGGGCGTTCTAATAATTTTGCTATTAGCTGAATAGCTTTAGAGTCTTTTTCTATGCCTTCATTTATGTCGGTAACAGTTAAAGAAAACAGAGCTACTTCTGCTCCAGAAATAAGAGCCGAGCAAATTAGTAATACACATAAAAGTACTACTCCAAAAATTAATGGAAAATTAAATGAGAGAATTAAAGCTAAAATACTCGAGGGGTCAGGATCCAATTGAAATAAAATTAGTTAAACATTTAAAATGGCAAATCGTCGTCGGCTTCATTTGTAGCACTCTGACTTGGGGCCGGTTTATTTTCTGCGGTTTTAGCAACTTGCGGTGATTGGTCTGCATTTGCTCCGCTTTCTTTTTTCGTCGTTAAAAAAGTAAAATCTGTACACTGTATTTCTGTAGAGTAACGATCTTGTCCAGATTCGTCTTGCCACTTTCTGGTTTTAAGACGACCTTCAACATAAATTTTATCACCTTTACTTAAATACTTTTCACAAATTTCTGCACCTTTATTTCTTACAACAATATTATGCCACTCTGTATTTGTAACCCGTTCGTTAGTTTGCTTACTTACATAGGTTTCATTTGTTGCCAAGGGAAAACGGCCCACGCAACCACCTCCTTCGAAATAGTGCATTTTAACATCGTCTCCTAAATGTCCTATAAGCATTACTTTATTTAACGTACCAGCCATAAATTATTGTTTTACGAACTGCAAAATTACACTTTGTAGTTCAACTTTTTTAAAATTAATAAAAAAATTATGAGATATAAATTTCTAATGTTAAAAATTGAAATTTTCAATGAAGTTTCCTATTAGAATCGGAACTGGAAAATCCTCAACTTCAGACACAGAAATAGCGCCCTCTATATTAAAATCGACTTCTATAATCCAAAACTGTGTATATAGATGTTGATGCGATAATTTATGTACAATTTCGTCTTTATTATATAACGACACTTCGAAATTTTTACCTTTTAAAACATCTAAGGTTTCTAACTCCTTCTGAAGTTGCCTATGTGTCAATCCTTTTTCTGACTCAATTAAAGGAAATTGATACAAATTTTGCCAAATGCCTTTACCCTGACGTTGCTCTAAAACAGTAGTTTGATTTGGGGTTAGAAATACTAAAAAATTAAAATACTTTTTAGACACTTTTGCTGCTTTTATCTTTACTGGTAATTCACCAATTACAGCATTACTATAGGCATAACAACTGTTATTAAAAGGGCAAATTGTACAATCTGGACTTTTAGGTTTACACTGTATTGCTCCAAATTCCATAACCGCCTGGTTAAACGTAGCAGGATCCTTAACATCAATTAACTCTTGAGCCAAAGTTTTAAATTCTTTTGCACCTTTAGATGAATTAATAGGTGTATAAATTCCGAAATAACGAGATAAAACTCTATACACATTACCATCTACAACGGCCGCGACTTCGTTATAACATATAGAAGCAATAGCACTAGCGGTATAGTCGCCTACCCCTTTTAGTTTTAATAAGTCTTTATAATTAGTAGGAAAAACACCTTGCAGTTCATCGACCACATATTTTGCCGCAGCATGCAAGTTTCTGGCCCTAGAATAATACCCTAAACCTTGCCAAAGTTTTAAAACTTCTGCTTCATTTGCCTTCGCTAAATGAAAAACTGTAGGAAATGTGGTCACAAAATCTTCATAATAAGGTAACCCTTGCTTAATTTGAGTCTGCTGTAAAATTATTTCAGACAACCAGATATAATATGGATTAGTTGTCTGTCTCCAAGGAAGTTGACGCTTATTAATTGAGTACCAATGTGTTAAAGTTTTACTAAAAGACATATATTAAAATTAGAAGTGGCAAACATAATCGTTTATAATCTTAAATTTTAATGAATTAGGTTTGAAATATTGAATTTTAAATGACTATATTTGCATCCCTTTATAATTAATTGATAACTTTTAAAAAAATAAATAATGACTAAGGCTGATTTAGTAGCGAAAATTTCTGAGAAATTAGGAATCGAGAAAGGTGATGTTCAAGCAACTGTGGAAACATTCATGGAAGAAGTAAAAACATCTTTAGAAGCTGGTGATAACGTATATTTAAGAGGTTTTGGTAGTTTTATAATCAAAACTCGAGCGGAAAAAACTGGTAGAAACATCTCTAAAAACACTACTATTAAAATTCCTGCACACAACATTCCTGCATTTAAACCTGCAAAAGTATTTGTAGAAGGTGTAAAAACTAATGTAGACGTTAAAGAATAACAAAAAACTAAATATTAACCTAAAAAAGACAGATCTATGCCAAGTGGTAAGAAACGTAAAAGACATAAGGTAGCAACGCATAAGCGTAAGAAACGTGCTCGTGCTAACCGTCACAAAAAGAAAAAATAATCCCAAAAAGTAGTTTTATAACTACTTTTTTGGTTTTTATCAAATTGTTCTTTGACATGAGTTTCCCCGCGATATACCTTTCGCAAAAAAAGGAAACTCCACAGATTAAATCCTGTGAAAAAATAATGTATAATCCATCTGTACAGTTCGGTTATTAGTTATTAGTTTTGGGTTGCTATAAATTTATATGTCAACACATTACTATTTACTTTACACCAAATAGTATGGATAAAAATTAACGAAATGGATAAAGAATTGATCGTAAGATCTAGTCCCCAACATGTTGATTTTGCCTTATTAAAAGATGGAAAACTTATTGAATTACATAAAGACGAAGGAGGTAACAATTTTTCCGTTGGTGACGTGTTTATCGCCAAAATAAGAAAAACTGTTCCTGGGCTAAATGCTGCTTTTGTAAATGTAGGCTACGAAAAAGATGCCTTTTTACATTACCACGATTTAGGACCAAAACTTCCTTCCCTTTTAAAATTCACAAAACGTGTAAGCACAGGTAAACTAAACGATTTCTTTTTAAAAGATTTCCCAAATGAAAAAGAGATTGACAAAAACGGAAGCATCATCGATGTTTTAAAGTCTAATCAATCCCTACTCGTACAAATTGTAAAAGAACCAATCTCTACCAAAGGCCCTAGAATAAGCTCTGAGCTTTCTATTGCTGGACGTTATATTGTTCTTGTTCCTTTTTCCGACCGTATTTCAATTTCACAAAAAATTGAAGACAAAGCCGAAAAAGACCGCCTAAAACGATTGGTTAAAAGCATTACGCCTCCAGGTTTTGGTATTATTGTTCGTACAGTAGCAGAAGGCAAGAAAGTTGCCGAATTAGATAAAGATTTACAAAATTTGCTTGGTCGTTGGACTGCAATGTGTAAGAAACTTAACAAAGCACATCACCCTAGTAAAGTTTTAGGAGAATTAAACAAAGCCTCGTCTATTTTGCGAGATATCTTTAATGATACTTTTACAAGCATACAAGTTGATGATGAAGAACTTTATCACCAAATTAAAGATTATGTGCAACTTATTGCACCTAACAAAGAATCAATCGTTAAATTGTATCAGTCTAATGTTCCTATTTTTGAGAAATTTGGAGTAGAAAGACAAATTAAAACGTCCTTTGGAAAAACGGTTTCTATGGCAAAAGGCGCTTACTTGGTAGTAGAACATACCGAAGCCCTTCACGTTGTAGATGTTAACAGTGGTAATCGCTCTAACAAAGCCAATTCTCAAGAAGACACCGCATTAGAAGTAAATATGATTGCCGCCCAGGAAATAGCGAGACAACTTCGTTTACGCGACATGGGAGGTATTATAGTTGTCGACTTCATCGACATGACTAATGCTGAAAACAGAAAAACGCTCTACAACTACCTTCGTGATGAAATGAAGGATGATAGAGCGAAACACAAAATATTACCTCCAAGTAAATTTGGATTGATACAAATTACAAGACAACGTGTTCGCCCAGAAATGAACATAAAAACCCGTGAAGATAACCCGAACGGAGTTAAAGGCGAAGAAGTTGAAGCACCAATAGTATTGGTACAAAAAATAACTCAAGAACTTGAGCGACTATTAAAAAAAGACTATAAAAAGCTGGTTTTAAACACACATCCTTTTATAGCAGCCTTCTTAACAAAAGGCTTTCCATCAATTCGTTCAAAATGGTTTGTTGAACACAAAAAATGGGTAAAAATTATGCCCAGAGATGCTTACACATATCTAGAATACCACTTTTTTGATAAAGATGGTAATCAAATCAACTAATAAAAAAGCCTTACTTTATTCAAGTAAGGCTTTTTTTATGCTTAATTTTTAGGTGATAATTTTATGTGGCTGGATTTGGAATTTCTTCGTGAATTTTATTTATCTCAGTAATAATCTCTTCACTTAACTCCACATGTATACTTTCAATATTTTCTTTTAGTTGCTCCATGGTTGAAGCTCCTATAATATTACTCGTTACAAAAGGTTGCTGAGTTACAAAAGCCAAAGACATTTGTGCTAAACTTAATCCGTTTTGCTTAGCAATTTTTAAATATTCTGTAGTTGCTTTAGTACAATTTACACTACTATATCTCGAAAAACGAGGATATAAATTTAATCTTGAATGTTCGTCTGCAAGACCTTCCACATACTTCCCCGACAATACACCAAAGGCCATTGGGGAATACGCTAACAGGCCTAAACCTTCACGCATGGCTATTTCAGCCAAATCATTTTCAAACCCTCTATTTATTAAAGAATACGAATTCTGAATCGTTTTCATTCTAGGTTTTCCATTGTATTTAGCTTCTTCTAAATATCGCATGGCACCCCAAGCTTTTTCGTTAGAGATTCCTATATTTCTAATTTTACCGGCTTGTATAGCTTTGTCTAAACTATTTAAAACTTCATTAAAATTATCTTCCCACGGATCATTTGGATTATGTTTATAATCTCGCGTTCCAAAAAAATTAGACTGACGTTCTGGCCAATGCAATTGATATAAATCTAGGTAATCTGTTTGCAAACGTTTTAAACTCTGATTAATGGCATCTTCAATAGCTTTTGGAGCAAATCCGTTTGTTCTAATATGTGCAGTATAATCTCCAGTTCCTGCAATTTTAGACCCCAAAACAATGTCGCTACGTTTTCCTGTTTTTTTAAGCCATTTTCCTATAATGCGTTCGGTTTCTGCATAGGTTTCTTCTTGCGCCGGTACTGGATATAATTCTGCAGTATCAAAGAAATTAATACCTTGATCTACCGCATAATCCATTTGACTAAATCCTTCTTCTTGGGTGTTTTGATTTCCCCAAGTCATTGTTCCCAAACAGAGTTTACTCACTTTAATATCTGAATGTGGCAACGTTGTATATTTCATTTAAACTGAGTTTTTAAGAATTATTTTGATTGTTCTGTAAATTTTGCATGATGCGATTACTTTGTTCAGTTTTACCCTGACCTTGGTAAATTAAGGCTAATAAATACTGGTAATCCTGATTGTCTGGCAATAGTTTTACAGCTTTTAATATCACGTGTTCTGCTTCGGTAAACTTTTTATTCTGATAATAAAATGTTGCCAAATTATACATAGATCGCGTATCTGTAGAATCTATTTTTATGGCTTGATTTAAATCGGAAACAGCCTGTTCGTTCGCTTTGATTTCAAAATTTAAAAGGGCTCTTAAATAATAAGCTCGTCCAGCATTTGGTTCTTTTCTTAACCATGTATTTAACGTACTTAATGCCAATTCTGAATTCCCTTTTAAACTATATGCTGTTGCTAAATTAGAATACACTGGTAGCAATAAACTGTCTTTCTTTAACGCTAATTCGTAATTTTTTATAGCATTATCAGGATCATTATTCTGAAGATAATAATCGCCCAATTGTAAACGTCCTGTAGAGAAATCTGCATTGGTAAACATCATGGTTTCTAGCTCATGTCTCGCTTTACTAAGTTCTGACTGATTAATTGTTGCTAAAGTTTGAGCATCAATTCCTGTTAACAATTGCATGGCTCCTATTCTAACCAAACGTGTGGTATCGCTTAAATGCTTAGACGCGATAAATACACGGTCCTGTGGACTTATATTTCTAAATTTCTGAAGCGCATTAAAGCGAACCATTGGAGAAGGATCTTCCAGACTTTTTAGAATAACCTCAAACTGTTCGTTATTTGTAATATCTATATTCTCAATTACTGTAGCTCTTGCAATTGCTGGATAATCTAGATTATTAATAAATGTATCTAACCCCATGCGTTCTTGTACACTAATATTAGATTTATTACTAATTAACAATTGATCTGAATAATGATCTAATCGGTCTGGACCATACCATTCTACTACCTGCTTTGCTGCCCATTCATCAGATTTATCTTGATGACATTGCGTACACGCATTTGGTGTTCCATATTCTACACTTTGGTCTGGTCTTGGCACTCTAAAACTATGATCACGTCTAAAATCGTTCCCCATATAAACAGCTCCCGTCATGTGGCAATTTACACATTGTGCACCATCTGTTTCTGCTTCATGAAAATGATGAGAAGGTTCGTTATAGTTAGGAGTATGACATTGTAAACATAATCTATTGTCTGTATACTTTGTTTTTAAAGTGTGTGGATCGTGACAATCGGAACAGGTCACGCCTTCATGATACATTTTACTTTGAAGAAAAGACCCATATACATAATCTTCATCTTCAATTTGTCCATCGCCATGATATAAATCGTTGGTTATATTTTGAAGTAGATATTGGTCTTCAAAATGAGTTCCAGGAATCATTTTTTCTGTTAAACGCGCACGTCTGGCATGACAAGGTGCACACATATTCATCTGGCTAAACTGAGAGTTTCCTGGAATGATATACGTGTTTTCGGTATGTGTACTATCTTGAATATTATTTGCCCAATACACATGACGCTCTGCAGGACCATGGCAACTTTCGCAACTCACATTAATTATAGAATATTTAGTATCGTAACTATCGGTTTCAACATTATAATCCTTTTCTAAGTTTGTTGAGTGACACTCGGCACACATGGTATTCCAGTTTTGAGCGGTCTCTGTCCAATGCAACCAATCGTGCGGATCTATTTCATCGCCTTTATATTGGTGAAACCATACTCCTTTTTCGGTATCCCAAGTAACACGAAGCACTTGTTTTCTTCCGCGATCAAAATCTATTAAATATTGCTGAAGCGGTCTTACTCCAAACGCATAACTAATTTCATAATCAACCTCACTGCCGTCTATTTCTTTAACATGAACCATAAATTTATCATCTTCCGATCTTGTAAAATGATAAGACACGCCATCAATAATAGTTTTTACATTATTAAAATCGCCTAAAATTGTAGAATCATTAGCAACTTGCATGGCTAAATCGTGATCTGAACCTCTCCAATCATCATACACCCCTTTATGGCATTCCATACATTGAGAATCTCCAATAAAACCATCTTTATGTTGTAGTTTTAGATCCTCTATGGCAACATAATCTGACTGTTTCGTTTTGGAATTACAAGCCGACAGTACGACCAAACAGACAACCCAAAAAACATGCTTCATATTTAATTTAAATGTAGAATTAACTTAAGCTACTAAGTTAAAACTTATTTCAACTATGAAGAAAAAACAAACGCTAAATATCCCTTATAATTATTATAAATTACAAGACACATTTAGCGTTTAGAATTAAATATTTTTTTTAGAAATAAATCGTCTAAATTTCATTTAGAAGTTTAGAAATTTCATCTAATTTAGGCGTTAAAATAACTTCTATTCTTCTGTTTTTAATTTCGTTTATAAGATAAATTATAACCGAATCGATAAGCAATACCCAAGTTTCTTACAACGAAAATCTAACTTTCACTAACCCTTGTCTTGGTCTTAAAGCAAAATTAGATTCTATATAACTAAAGCTATCTACTATTGCGGTTAGATAATTTTTATCATTAAATAGATTATTAATCTGAAACTCAAAATCAATTTTTTTCTTTTTCCAAGTGTATCTATATACCACATCGGCAAAAATATTTTCTGCCCGCCTGTTACCTAAATTACTTTTCACATATTCGGTTTTTATACCAAAATAATGATGTTCTTCTGGATAGACATTGACATTAAATTCATGAAATTGTTGAACTATAGTTTGATTGTCTTGATTCTGAATGTGATTGTTCGCAAACTGAAACACACTTACTAATTCTGTATTTAACCAATCGGTAACATCTGTATCTATTTTACCGTTTAATCGCCAATTTTCATTAGAGATATCTGTTATTTCTGAATTCAATATTTGTTGAAAATCCTGTAAATTAAAATTAACACCTAAGGTTAAGTTAGTGTTTAATTTACTAAAATACTTGCTTGCCCTTGTCATAAAATTATGATTTAAACGTGTATTATCTTGTTCTATAGCCTGTAGTTCTGTTGCCCCATTCTCTAGTATATTATTGTTGAACAAAAGATTAGTATTTGTTTTAGTATGGCTGTAAACCGAACTAAAGAAAAAGGATTTAATTGGATTTCTATAACTAAACGAGGTAGAATAACCCCAATTTCGATTTTCAGGCAAGGGAGCGTCTATACGTTGAATACTACGGTAATTCTGTAATATATAATTGTAGTAAACCTGATTAATTGTGCCAAAATCATTATTTAAATGTGCTGATGTTGACAAACTCCAGTTCGAGGTTAAATCGAAAGTTAAAGAAATTCGTGGATCAAAAGTTATACGGCTTAGGTTTTGATTTCTACTCAACGATTCATCTTCTAATTGATAAGTGTGGATATTAATAGGTGTATGTAATTCTATGCGCCACTTTTCCGATTTGTATTGTGTTTGTAAAAGCGCATAGAATTTTGAACGTATCCAAGCTAAATTATTTTTAAATATTTCGTTATTAACTATGTTTGAAGTAAAAATTCCACTTTCCAAACGTTGCTTTTCAAACAGCACACCTAGTTTTGGCGACAAACTAAATTTTTTGTAACCTTTTGTAAAGCCTATAGAGTTATTTGTATAGAATGTATTAAGCTCCAAATTTTGAATTACTTCATTATACGGTAAACCACCGTTTAATAAATCTTCAAACTGTCCTGGGTTTACAGTTAATGTCTGTGGCGTTCTATTAACACCAATATAAGATTTTAAAGTTGCAATTTGTTTCCCTAAAGGAAATAAGGTTTTTAAATTGTTAGATAATTTGAAGTAGCGATTACTTAAACTTTGACTAATATTTTCATTGTACTGTTGAATACTACCACGCTCACTATCCCAAAACCCTTGAACAACTAAACTATTTTTAAAGTAGTTTTTATTACTATTTCTTTGGATGGTTAAATTAGTTTCTAATGAATTTTTATAAAACTGATTATATTTATTTTCAAACAACGAAATGGTATCGTTTGCAGTGAAAAACTGCGTATTTGTAAAACCGTTTTGTTGCTGATAATCATTAAGATAGGACACATTTAGACGTAGCTCTAAATCCTTTTTTAACTTCTGTAAATAATTAGCGCTTAGTAAATTAATATTATTATCTAACCAACGTTGCTCCGGAAAATTTGGAACACCAATTTTTTGAATTGCTAACCAATCTTGCTTTTCGTTATTGCGTTCAAATTGATCTAATAAATCTTCAATAGTTAAGGTTTTTAATTGTGATGCAACATTATCACCGATGTTATTAGATTGATAAGAACTAAGCATTTGTCGTTTTTTAGAAAATAGCATTGGGGTAATATTCGTATCCCAGAGTAATGGCTCCGAGCCTGCACCTAATTCGGCTTGCCCTGTAAAGGTATACTTGTTTTTAAGCTTAATATTTAAAGCTGCTTGATCCGAATACACCAAACTATCCAGAACTTTAATAGGCTGATGATTTTCTAAAACTTGTACCTTGCTAACTTCTTTATGCGGCAAGTTTTCATTTGCAAGATTATATTTCCCTTCAAGTAAATCTAAGCCCTCAATATAATATTTGTTAATAGGTTTACCTTGGTAGAGTATTTTACCGTCACTAAGAACCTCAATTCCTGGCATATTTTTTAGAACATCGGCTATGGTTCTATCTTCTTGTTTTGTAAAGGCATTAACCGCATAATTTATAGTGTCTCCATGCTTCGTAATAGGACTATTTTTTATAACAATCTCATTTAACTCCGTAGGTGCTTCTACTAAAATAAAATCTAGTGTTTGGCTTTTGTTTAAAATAGTTTTAACAACCGATTTATAGCCCATAGACTTAATGTTTAGCTGTATATTTTCAGCATAACCGTTTACAGGAATTGAATAATAACCTTTACTGTTAGAAATGGCATAATTTAAAATTTGGTCTGAATGTAACGGTGTAATAGTAATACTTGCACCAGAAACAGGCTTACCATTTTTAGTTAACAACAAGCCATTAATATTAGATTGCGAAAACATGTCACAAATACTAAATAAAACGATAGTTAAACAAAAAATAGCTTGATGCATTAATAAACAGTAATTACTTGTTCTTGCTTTATTTTTCAAGGAATTGATGATTAACTAACAGTAAATAAGAATAATACATTTATCAAAAAAAAAAAAAAAGATCAAACTAATAAACTCCTATTTTACTAGCCAGTTTATAATTCAATTGGGTTATTCCTTTTTTTCAATTTCTGTTTCACCCCTTCTTTATAGTCATCCTTTATTGTAAAACCCGATTGTGCTATTCTTTCTATTATATTTTTCTTGTAATCTTTTAACTTTTCAAAATAGATGGGTTTGGTTGTAATAAAAAGGTCTTTTCCTGGTTTTAAATTTGAATAAATTAAGTTCATATCAGATTTAGCAATTAATTCAAATACATAATGATTTTTTAAATCCGAAATCTTAACAATGAGACCAGGTAAACCACTAAACTTGTACGGTCCATCAGAGATTGGGATTTCATTAGAAAACCAAGCTTCATAATTTCTACCCCCATAATAGGTCGTAGCCTTCTGACATTTAAGACCATTTATTGATAACGTATCGGTGGTTATACTCCATTTCATTCCATTCTTCTGTTCTTTATACTCAAAATTATCTGTATATATTTTATCATAAACAGTTATGCTATCTTCTTTCTTTTCTTTTAATATTTTAAAATGAAATTGAGTTTTTGGAAATCTTGAAATATCTAGCATACCAATTTCTGCGGCAGGCTTATTTTTTATATCAAGAAGTATTGAATCTTTTAAATAAGTGTTTTCACTTAGAAATATTGAAACCTCATCATTAGTTAAGAGCAACATGTCTTCACTTTGTTTGGCATAAACATCTGTAGAATCTGATTGATATGTTAGCCTATAAGTGAATGTATGCTGTATAACATATTTATTTTGAGTCTGTATACTTAGAGAGGTCAAAAAAATAATAAAGAACATGAATTTATAAAACATATTATGTAAACTGTTAGTTTTAAAGTTATCCGCCTATAAAAACAAGCAGGTAACCGAATAATTAATTAAGGGCATAGCGCTTCATCTGCCGCCAAAGCCTTTTCAATAATTTCTGTGGTTGACTCTCCACAAGACCAGCCCTCTATACCACAAGAAAGCGTTGTAGGCACGCAATTATAATCTTCTTCTGCTGCATCTACAGTACTATTATTTGCAAAACTAATGGCAGCACCTAAGACAAATACTAATGTTAAAATTACATTTTTCATTTTAAATAAAATTAGATGGTTAAAAAATAAATTAGTTATTCATTTTTCCTAGTCAATTTATCCATCTACTTTTAGAATACCTATTTACTTTTTTATTTCCATAAGTTGGATGGTCACTAAATGGCTCTATTCGTTAACAAACTAAATACAACTAGTAGAATAGGAATAACACTTTTCCAAAAAAAAAAAAAAATGAGAAACAAAAATAAATTAACCATTAAAACAATAAATTAATTAAAAATTAAATTAAATATTAGATTTAATTAATCTACATCTTGTGATAAAAAACCATAAAGAATACGTTTACCATAGCTTTTTTTTACTTTTTATAGACTAAAAACAAACTGAGTTCACTAATTCCGATACAACCAGAAAAAGTGAACTCAAATAAACAAAACCAAAATCTACTCCTAAATCTCATTTAAAAGTTTAGAAATCTCATCTAATTTAGGTGTTAACACCACTTCAATTCTTCTATTTTTAGCGCGACCTTCAGCAGTTGAATTTGAGCCCGATAACGCGGTCTTATAGTCCGTGCCATAAATATATTATTAAATCGGTAACCCCCGCTACCGCACGAACCCTTTCGTGTGGTTTATTCTAATTTAAATCCTAAAATACAACCATATTGTCAATTAAACCTTATTCCCCTGCATAACCCTAATCTAAAACTACTCATCCACCACACGTTGCAACCGTACAGTAGTACCATTTTTATTTTTTACTTCTAGATATTTACGCCCTTGTTTTACAATTTCTAAAGTATCTGTTTGATTCAATATTGGTAATCCCTCACCTTGATTTTGCATAAAAACAGAAATCTCATAATTATAATTTCTATCAACTATGAGGTTATATGGTTTATACCCTAAATTGGACAACATAAATTGTAGATTATTTTTTTCTTTTTTAAGCCTAAAAACAGCTACACCGCTATTATTAGCAGCAACACCACTATAACCATATTTTGACAAACTATCCTTATACATTACACTTGCTGCGGGAGGATCTAGCACTTTATGATTTAAATCGAACAAAACAAATTTTATGCAAATTGAATCTTTATTATTTCTCCAAATTTTGGAGATATGATATCCTATTTTTATTGGTTCTGTTAAATCGTAATTCAAAATTAATGAATCGTTTTTTATTTGATAATGACCTTTACCATATTTATCATCACCCAAACTCGCTCCTGAATGGTACTCAAAAATTCCATTTTTCTTAAAATCAAAGAAATTATAATGCTCTTGATTAGGCATTAAATTACTATATCTTCCTTCAATACTTTTTTGTCCATAAAACTGACTAAATGAACATAAAATGAATATTATAAAAACAGACTTAATCACACTTCGTTCCTTTCGCATTGCTATTTCCATTTTGCTCGTTTGTTAATGTTTTTGAGATATTTTGTCTATCGATTAATTCAGGAACCAAAGCTTTAAAAGCATCCGTTTCAGTAACAATATTACCATTAGAATCCACTTGAAATAACCCTCCTAAAGCCATGCTTCTATAATAATCCCACCCCAAATCACCACCTGTTCCATATTCAATATCCCATGTTAACAAAGACATAGCAATTGCATCAACATACTGTCCCATAAACCACGCTACCGCACGAAATCGCAGATTCAGCGTAGCTAATCCTTTCGTGTGGTTTATTCTAATTTAAATCCTGAAATACAAACTACATTCTCAATTAAAACCAAAATTCCATTAATACTATAACAAACATAATTTTATTGTAGATACACGATGCAATCGCGCACTAGCGGGTTACCTACTCAATTTCAGTAGTATTTATTCTATTAAATAACTTGGCTCCAATTCTATTATAGAATCTCCTTTAATTAGATAAATTGATTTTTCCTTAAAATACATATACAACTCCCAATCGTCAATAACGCTAGTATTATTTTTCCCACTATAAAATTGTCTGCTTTTCAAAATATCTTTAACACAAATTGGGTTAATTTTATTTTTCAAGAGTTTCTTTTTATTTTGTTTAAAATAAAAAAAACCATTATTCCCACTATTTTTTAAATAATAATAAGTATAGTTTTCATAGTTGTGTTTCTTTTTAACTAAAAGTTTTCTATCATATTTTAAGTTTAGGGTATCCTTCTTATGTATATCTATTTGTGAACTAACTGCAAAACTAAAGCTAAACACAAAAAGTACAAGTAAAAAAATCTTTCTATTGAGCATCTTTACAGTCTTTAGTTAAAAAATCAATATCCATATCAACAGCCTCCAACTGTGCTATTTTATTAGAGTCAATATCTTTATAAGCATCCACATTATGTTCTTTTAGGCCCCTCCAAGCGAGTACCTCGTAAAATAAATCGTCTAAATCTCATTTAAAAGTTTAGATATTTCATCTAACTTAGGAGTTAAAATCACTTCTATTCTACGGTTTTTAGCACGCCCTTCAGCAGTTGAATTTGAGGCTATTGGCGCATATTCTCCGCGACCTGCTGCCGTTAAATTCTCTGGATTTATCCCTTTATTTTCTCTTAAAATATTCACGATAGCCGTGGCGCGTTTGGTCGATAAATCCCAGTTTCCAGATAATTGTCCGTTACCTTTATAAGGCACATCGTCTGTATGGCCTTCTATAAGTACCGCAATATCTGGGTTTACAGATAACACACTTCCTAATTGCTCTACTGCTCTACGCCCCTCTGTACCTACAGCCCAACTTCCCGAACTAAACAAGAGTTTGTTTTCCATAGAAATATAGACTTTTCCATCACGTTGCTCTACAGTTAACCCTTGGCCTTCAAAATCGGTTAAGGCTCTAGAAATCGCATCTTTTAACGCAAGCATAGTCGCGTCTTTTTCTGCAATAACACGTTCTAATTCCGCCACGCGATTTGAACGGGATTGTAGTTCTTTTTTTAATTCTTCTAATCTGTTATTTTCTGCAGCTAGAGCTTGCTCTTTTGCTTCTAACTGCGCTAATAACTCTCTGTTTTGCTGTACGTTTTTAGCAATAGATTCTGAGCTATTTTTTTCTAAAGCCTCATAAGAATCTTGTAAATGTTGATGGTTAGATTTTAACGCATCAAAATCATTTTGAAGTCGGTCGCGTTGCGCCAATGTTTTATCGTAATTTGTCTGAAGTTCTGCCAAATCTCCTTCTAATTGCGTTTTAGCAGCAGATAATTCAGCATTCTCATCCATCAACGATTGATTTTCTTGCTTTAAAGCGTCATGCCTCGTTTCTAAATCTTTATAAACTCTAGGCGCTACACACGATGTGGTTGCAACCATTATAGATAATACCGATACTATTAATTTGTAATTCATAAGATAAAGCTTCAAGGTTATAATATAATTAATCTACTTCAACTAAAATAGGACAATGGTCACTATGCTTGGCTTCAGGTAAAATAACAGCACGCTTTAATCGCGATTCTAAATGATTAGCTACCAAACAATAATCTATTCGCCAACCTTTATTATTATTTCTAGCATTAGCACGATAACTCCACCAGCTATAATGGTCTGGTTCTTTGTTAAAATGTCTAAACGAATCTATAAATCCGCTATCCATAAACGTACCAATCCATTCGCGTTCTACAGGTAAAAATCCTGAGACATTTTTATTTCTCACAGGATCATGAATATCTATAGCTTCGTGACAAATATTATAATCACCACAAATAATTAAATTAGGAATTTCCTTTTTCAATTCGGTAACATAATCTTGAAACATCGCCATATACTCAAATTTATGTTCTAACCTCGCCAAGTTTGTCCCAGAAGGCAAGTATAAACTCATTACAGACACGTCGTCGAAATCGGCACGAATGTTACGTCCTTCAAAATCCATTGATTCAATTCCTGTGCCAAATTCTACATGATTTGGTTTAATTTTACTTAAAATAGCAACACCACTATAACCTTTTTTTTGTGCGCTAAACCAATAGTTATATGGATATCCTGCTTCTGCAAAAATGTCTAAATCTAACTGGTCTTCATTGGCTTTAATTTCCTGTAAACAAATAACATCTGGATTTGCACTTATTAACCAATCTAAGAATCCTTTTTTAAGGGCGGCACGAATACCGTTAACATTATAAGAAATTATCTTCATTTTTGCTGTTTTTTCGCGCTATTGAATCAATATTTACACACAATATGCGTTTATTAATTTCGGTAGGCTTATTTTTTATAGAATTTCAGCTAAAATAAATAATGCATTACTTTTACACTATTAATTTAGTGCCCTTTTAACACAAATTACAACCAACCACTTCTTACTAAACGTATGAAGTATTTTTATAAAACTGGGTTAAACTTATTCGGATATATTACCGAATTGTTTTTTAAACCTTAGGCTTTTTAAATATTACATGAAATTTATAATCGTCTTTCTTTGTTTTTCTTTTAGCCTTTGCGTGTTTTCGCAAGAGCAAAACACGAATTACAAAACAAAAAAAGTGGCGGTTAAAGATACTATTGTAATCGATAGTGTAAGCATTAACCCCAATTGGTTTACGCTAAAAACCACTACCGGAACAGCTATTGATAGCAGTTTGTATACTATCGATTTTCCTAAAGCGACACTAACGTTTAAACAACCCATTGAAACAGATTCTATTTTAATTTCGTATTTAAAATTTCCTGATTTTTTAACCAAAACGTATCGTCAATTAGATGAGAGCATTATCTTATCGGATATAAATAATCAGCAAAAACTTTATAAACTCTCGCAACCTACGGGTACAAAAAAATACATTCCTTTTGATGGTTTATCTACCTCTGGAAGTATTTCTAGAGGGGTAACCGTAGGAAACAATCAGAATTCCGTTTTAAACAGCGAACTCGATTTACAGATTACAGGAAAATTAAACGATAAAATTTCGTTACGAGCCTCAATTCAGGATGCCAACATCCCGTTACAAGAAAGTGGCTATTCGCAACGGTTAGATGAATTTGACCAAGTGTTTATCGAAATTTTTAGCGACACTTGGAATATCCGTGCGGGAGATGTCGATTTACAAAAGACGAATACCTTTTTTGCCAATTTCAGTAAACGTGTACAAGGGTTATCGTTAAACGCAACTTTAAATCACGAACAGTCTACCACCAATCTTTTTGCCGCAGGTGCTATTGTACGCGGACAATTTACAAGAAGCCAATTTACAGCCCAAGAAGGAAACCAAGGGCCGTATAAATTAAAAGGTCCTAACGACGAGCTTTTTGTACTTATCGTGTCTGGTAGCGAAACTGTTTACGTTAATGGTATTGCTTTAGAACGTGGCGAAAACAACGATTATATTATAGATTATAATGCCGGCGAAATTATTTTTAATTCCACTTTTCCTGTTACTTCAGAAATGCGTATCACTGTCGATTTTCAATACAGCGAGCGTAATTACTCTAGAATAATTGCTTACGGAGGCGGACAACACGAAAGCAAAAAATTTAATATTGGAGCGTCTGTTTATTCTGAAAACGATTCGAAAAACAATCCGCTTCAGCAAAATTTATCGACCGAGCAAGTTGACATATTAGCCAATGCAGGTGACGATTCTTCTAAAATGATTTCAGCATCGGAAACTCCTGAAGCCTTTAACGAAAATCGTATTTTATATAAAAAAGAAACGTTTAATTCTGAAACCATTTATGTGTTTTCGAATAACCCTGACGATGAACTTTACAGCGTTACATTTAGTACTGTTGGTGATAATCAAGGGCATTATATTTTAAGCGATATTAATGCTATTAATAATATTTACGAATATATATCGCCTGTAAACGGTATTCCACAAGGAAACTATGCACCTGTAACGCAACTTATCGCGCCAACCAAACTTCAAATTGCCGTGGTTAACGGAACTTTTAAACCTTCGAAAAAAACTAATATTTACTTTGAAGGTGCAGGAAGTAAAAACGACCTTAATTTATTTTCAGATTTAGACGATGCCAATAATGATGGCTTTGCAGGAAAATTAAAAATTAATCAGAATATCATTAATCAAGATAGTCTTTGGACACTAAATGCATTTGCAGATTTCGATTATATTGAAGAAAATTTCAGGACCATTGAAGTGCTTTACAACACCGAATTTAATCGCGACTGGAACATAGAGAACACGGTTGGAAATCAGAAATTATTAGTTGGCGGATTACAGCTTCAGTTACCCGAAAAGGTATTTTTTAATTATCAGTTCGAACATCTAAGTTATCATAATAATTTTAATGGAAACCGACATGTTGCCAATGGGGTTCTTCATTTAAATCGTTTTAATTTTTATACGGTTTCTAGTTTTTTAAATTCTGAATCGGATAGCAATACCTCAACATTTTTACGATCATCGAATACAGCAACCTACAGTTTTGGTAAACCTTGGGTTGGAGCAAAATTTGCTATTGAAGACAATCAGCAACAAGAAAAAATAACAGAACGTTATCTTCCGACAAGTCAGAAATTTAAAAGTTATGAAGCCTTTACAGGAATTGGAGACAGCACAAAAATCTTTGCCGAAGTTGGATTTAAATACCGTATAAACGATAGTATTAGAAATAACGAATTGCAACACGTAAACACCTCTAAAACCTATTATCTAGATTCGAGACTGGTACAAAATACCAACACAAATTTATCGCTTTATGTAAACTACCGCACCTTAGATAATGTTTTTGAAGACCATGAACAATCTTTGAATTCACGATTAATTTACAATCAGAATTTCTTTAAACAAATCGTACAATGGAATACTATTTTCGAGACCAATTCGGGAACTTTACCTCAACAAGATTTCACGTATGTAGAGGTTGAACCAGGCCAAGGTGGGTATACTTGGATTGATTATAACGAAAACGGCATTCAGGAGTTAGAAGAATTTGAATTGGCACAATTTCAAGATGAAGGAAAATACATTCGAGTTCTACTGCCAAATCAAGTGTATATAAAGACACATCAGAATAGATTTAGCCAAACATTAACTTTAAATCCGCAGCAATGGGTTAATTCAGGTATTAAATTTAAATCGTTCCTATCTCAGTTTTATAATCAGACAGCCTATTTAATAGATAGAAAAACGTATCGCGATGGAAATAATTTTCAGATCAATCCGTTTAAAGCTGATGAAGAAAATCAGCTTGGTTTAGTTTTAAATGTTAGAAATGTACTATTTTTTAATCGCGGCAAACAACATTACACAACCTCTTATACGTTTTTAAAAAACCGAGCAAGAAGTATTTTAACCATAGGTTTTATAGAAAACAACGTACAAAGTCACCAACTTAATTTTAATCATAAATTTGGAGAAAGCTGGCTGATAACTTTATTAAGTAGTTTAAGTGAAGCCGAGAGTATTAGTGAAAATTATGTGAGTAAGAATTTTAATATCGATGAAACACAATTCAATCCTAAACTCACCTATTTACTTAATGAAAACACACGATTTGATGTGTTCTACCAATTCACTAATAAAGAAAACACCATAGGAAGTTTTGAAACTTTAGAACAACAAAAGTATGGTGCCTCGCTCTCTATTTCCAATGTTCAGAAATCGGCTATTAGCGGAGAATTCAATTATTTTTCTAACGCCTATTCAGGAAATGCAAATACACCAGTAGCTTACCAGATGTTAGAAGGTTTACAGCCCGGAAAAAACTTTACTTGGACCATGCTTGTTCAGAAAAAAATAACCAAATTTTTAGATTTAAACCTCTCCTATTTTGGAAGAAAATCTGAAACTAGTAAAAGCATTCATACAGGAAGTGTTCAACTTAAAGCTTATTTTTAATTAAGTTTTACTATGCTCTAAAACAACAAAAAAGAGCCTAAATAATAAATTATTTAGGCTCATGTAAGCGTGTTGTAGATTTTGAGAAATCTTGTAATAACCACAACATAATTCAAATAATGTAAAAGGACTGGTTATCTCATACAAATTTATCCTTTTTAATTGATAAACTATTACGGGAAAACCGTACTTCTTGAAGATTTTACTTCTTAACAACAAAAAATCCCCAAGCAGAACTTGAGGATTTTATTTTATATCATTGATTTTTAACACTAAAGTGCTAAAAAAAAATAGAGCAACATGAACTTACATTTTCATTAACCAAGTACGTACATCTACTTCTTGCTTAATAATATCGTGTAAATCTTCAATTTTTACTCGTGTTTGTTCCATCGTATCTCTATGACGAATTGTAACCATATTGTCTTCTAACGTATCATGATCTACAGTAATACAAAACGGAGTTCCGTTTGCATCTTGTCTACGGTAACGTCTTCCAACAGCATCTTTTTCATCGTAAACCACATTGAAGTCCCATTTTAATTCTTCTACAATTTTACGAGCTACTTCTGGTAAACCGTCCTTTTTAACCAGTGGTAAAATGGCTGCTTTAACAGGAGCTAAAACCGCTGGTAATTTTAAAACAGTACGTGTTGTATTATTCTCTAATTCTTCTTCTACTAACGAGTTTGAGAATACAGCTAAGAACATACGATCTAAACCAATAGACGTTTCTACAACGTAAGGCACATAGCTCTTGTTTTCTTCGTGATCGAAATATTGTAATTTCTTTCCTGAATGTTTTTCGTGCTGACTTAAATCGAAATCTGTACGTGAATGAATTCCTTCTAATTCTTTAAATCCGAACGGGAATTTAAATTCTATATCTGCTGCTGCATCTGCGTAATGTGCTAATTTATCGTGATCGTGGAAACGATAATTATCTGCACCCATCCCTAACGATAAATGCCATTTTAAACGTGTTTGCTTCCACTCTTCGTACCACTCTTTCTGAGTTCCTGGTTTTACAAAGAATTGCATTTCCATTTGTTCAAACTCACGCATACGGAAAATAAACTGTCTTGCAACAATTTCATTTCTAAACGCTTTTCCTGTTTGTGCAATTCCAAAAGGAATCTTCATACGTCCCGTTTTCTGAACGTTTAAGAAATTAACAAAAATCCCTTGAGCTGTTTCTGGACGTAAATATAAATCCATTGCAGAATCTGCAGATGCACCTAATTTAGTACCAAACATCAAGTTAAATTGCTTAACATCGGTCCAGTTTCTAGAACCTGTTAAAGGATCTGCTATTTCTAATTCTTCAATTAAAGCTTTTACATCTGCTAAGTTTTCTTCACCTAGAGATTTCCCCATACGTGCTAAAATACCGTCAATTTTTTCCTGGTATCCTACAACACGTCCGTTAGTACTTAAAAACTCTTCTTTATTAAATGCATCACCAAAACGTTTTGCGGCTTTGGCTACTTCTTTATCTATTTTAGCTTCTATTTTTGCGCAATAGTCTTCAATTAAAACATCGGCTCTATAGCGCTTTTTAGAGTCTTTATTATCTATTAATGGATCGTTAAAGGCATCGACATGGCCAGAAGCTTTCCAAGTGGTTGGATGCATAAAGATTGCTGCGTCTAAGCCCACAATATTTTCATGCATTTGTACCATGGCTTTCCACCAATAGTCGCGTATATTTTTCTTTAACTCCACACCGTTTTGTGCATAATCGTATACTGCACTTAAACCGTCGTAAATTTCACTGCTCTGAAACACATAACCGTATTCCTTTGCATGAGAAATTACCTTCTTAAATTGATCATCTTGATTTGCCATGCTACAAAAATATAAAACGCCGGAAAACTATACGTATCTTTTTTTTAAAGTATTACGAAATTTTGTAATTTAATGTTTTTAGGTTCTATGTTTAAAGCGTTATTCAATATTTTCTTTCCAAAAGTATGCTATAGCTGCATGACTATTTTGGCCGATGGAGAGGCAACGCTATGCACAACGTGTAGGCACCATTTACCTGTTACTCAATTTCATTTTAACAATAACGACAGCGTTTCTAAAGTGTTTTACGGAAGAGTTCAGGTAGAAAATGCTACTGCCCTACTGCGATTCGAAAAAAAAGGAATAACTCAAAAACTCATACATCAATTAAAATATAAAGGTCAGGAACCCATTGGCACATTTTTAGGCGATTGGCTTGGTGGCGAATTACAAACTTTAGATGCTTATAAAACCATTGATGTTGTAATTCCCGTTCCGCTACATAAAACCAAACTTAAAAAACGTGGCTATAATCAGGTGGCAAAATTTGGTCAGCAATTGGCTTTAGCTTTAAATGCAGCGTATATTGACGATGTTTTAATAAAAATAACGAATGTAAACTCTCAAGTTTCTAAAAACAGATTAAGTCGATGGACAAATTCTGAAGTCATTTTTAGTGTTCAGCATTTAGAAAAAATAGATAACAAACACATTTTACTAGTAGACGATATAATAACCACGGGAGCCACCATGGAAGCCTGTGCTAACTTATTACTTTCTGCTAAAAATGTTAAAATAAGCATCGCTGCAATGGCAATTGCTTAAACTGTTTTCGGTTACTGCCAAATAAATTGTTTCTTTGCGTAAATTGTAATTGAATAATGAGTAAAACGCTTTCAAATTTTTTGTTTATAGGTATACTGTGTTTATTTATCGCCAACTGTGCCAATAGAGGAAATCCGTCTGGAGGACCAAAAGATGTAACAGCTCCGGAAATCACAAAATCGGTACCTAAAAACTACACAACAAATTTTAGCGGGAACGAAATTAGAATCTATTTTAACGAATACGTTAAGATTAAAAATCTAAGTAAGCAGCTTATTATTTCGCCTCCTATGGAAACACAACCAGAGATTACCCCTTTAGGAAGCGCGAGCAAGTACATTACTATTAAAATTTTCGACACGCTTGCTCCTAACACCACGTATGCTTTTAATTTCGGGAATAGCATTGAGGATAACAACGAGGGAAATCCGTTTCCGTATTTTAAATATGTGTTATCTACAGGCGATTATATCGATTCTTTATCTGTAGCAGGAATTATTCAAGATGCCACTTTAAAAGATCCTGAAAATTTTGTATCGATAGGTTTATATGAAATTGATTCTACCTTCTCAGATTCTATAATTTATAAAGAAAAACCTAAATATGTTACTAGTACATTAGATAGTATTACCACTTTTGTTTTAGAAAATATTAAGGCAGGAACTTATCTTTTGGCAGCCATGAAGGATGAAAATCAGGATTTTAAATTTCAACAAAAATCAGATAAGATTGCTTTTATTAAGGAATACATTACTGTACCAAAAGACACCATTTATCGCTTAAAATTATTTAAGGAAGATTTAGATTTTAAATCTTTTAAACCGCGATTAATTTCTAAAGGAAAAGTCGCGTTTGGTTATGAAGGAGATTATGAAAACATGTCTATTGAATTTCTTTCTGAAAAACCTGCAGACTTTGAAGAAGTAGTTACTAAAAATCAAGAAACAGATTCTTTAATGTATTGGTATAGACCACAACTTGAAACAGATTCAATCAAGTTTAAAATTGCTTACAAGAACACTGCAATTGATACTTTTTCAGTTAAAATAACAGATAAATATCAAGATTCTTTAACGGTAAAAGGAAGTGTAAACGGGCAAATTAATTTTAATGAAGATTTTGTTCTGTCGGCAACAACACCTATAAAATCATTAAATGCATCCTACATTTCGCTTATAGATAAAGATTCTACCGTAGTGCCATACACTACAAAAATGGATACGCTTAATAATAACATTCGATTTTTATTTGAAAAGAACGAGAACTCGAAATATCGTTTACAATTTTTACCAGGTGCGATTACCGATTTCTACGACGATAAAAACGACACACTACAATATATTATGCAAACCAAGGCTTACGACGATTATCCTAATGTGCGCGTCTTACCTAGAAATGCCGTTTACCCAATAATTGTTCAATTAACTTCGGCAAAAGGCGAGGTAAAATACGAACAATATAGTACCGAAGCGGCACCTATAGATTTCACGTATTTGAAAAGCGGAAAGTATCTCCTTCGCGTAATTTATGACGAAAACGGAAACAAAAAATTCGATACAGGGAGTTACCTTAAAAAAATTCAGCCTGAACGTGTAAGCTATTACCCTGAAGAAATAGAAGTACGAACGGGCTTCGATTCGGAATATGAATTTATTCTAAAGTAAAGGCATCTCTATCATTCAAAAATTTGAATTTACGTCTGGTATTAACAACGTCTTCTTTCTTTAAAACAACAATACGATACCCAATTTCGTTTTCATTAAATTCAGAAACGGTATCACCTAGCGCATTATAAACAGCAGAATGCCCTGAATACATATGCCCTTTTTCGTCTTCACCAACACGATTTACACCTACACAATAACACATATTTTCTATTGCACGTGCTTTCAATAAAGCATCCCAAGCAGATGTTCGTGGAACGGGCCAATTTGCAACATAAAATAAAACATCGTAATCGTTGTTATAGCGCGACCAAACGGGAAAACGTAAATCATAACAGACCAACGGGAAAAGTTTCCAGCCTTTATAATCTACAATAGTGCGTTCTGTTCCTGCTGTATATACTTTATGCTCTCCAGCCAAAGTAAATGTATGACGCTTTTTGTATGTTTTTAAATCGCCATTAGGGTACACAAATACCAATTGATTAAAATAGTGACCGTCTTCTTTAAGAATAAGGCTTCCCATTAAAGCAGCCTGTTTTTTGTGTGCCAATTGTTTCATCCAAGACACCGATTCGCCAGACAACGTTTCAGCGTGTTTTTCAGCATTCATTGTAAACCCTGTGGTAAACATTTCAGGCAGTACAACAACATCTATGGCATCGGGAATAGACAACACAAGCGCTTGTATGTTCTCGCGATTAGCCTTAGGGTTTTCCCAAATTAAATCGGTTTGAATAAGCGCTATCTGTAAATGGTCATTCATTAAAAGAATACATATTTCTTTTCGTTATTAGTCATGCGTTTCGCTCGTTCTTCCTCCTTTAATTCTTTTCGGTAGGCTTTAGCGATAGCTCTATTTTGAATTCTTTCGTTTCTCTTCATCTCTCTAAATTCACCAGCTTTAGCTTCATGCTCGCGAAAAATAGCTTTCTGATCATCTAACGTTAAACTCTCGGTTATATCGTAACCGTTTAACAAAATTGAAGTGCCTTTCACTTCGTAAACATTATTATTATACTCAATTTCTTGAGCGTTCAGTGCCGTTAAAGCACATAATGACATAGCAAAAGCCAATAGTAGTGGTTTTTTCATAAGTAAAATAGGTTTGGGACTAGCAATTTACTAAAAGCCAAGGTATTCCCCTAAAGTTTTAGATGAACGGCATCATTTTTTTTAAACAATTTTTGTTAATAATTATTTTAAAAACAGGAATTACCATCTTTAAAACGCACTAATAGTTTAGCCTTTTTTATCTTTGCAAAAATTAAATACAAACTCATGAGATTAATAAAACTTTTAGTTCTTTTTATTAGCATTCAAGTCAGTGCACAACAAGGTGGTATGTGGATTCCCTCGCTCTTACAAGGGATGAATGAAAACGATATGGAAAGCTTAGGAAGTAAACTTTCTGCCAAAGATATTTACGATGTTAATAATTCTAGTTTAAAAGACGCTATCGGTCATTTTAACGGTGGCTGCACAAGCGAAGTTATTTCTAAACAAGGTTTACTTTTAACCAATCACCACTGCGGGTACGGACAAATTCAATCGCATTCGTCTCTAGAAAACGATTATTTAAAAGATGGCTTTTGGGCTAAAAATCTTAAGGACGAATTACCAAACAATGGTTTATACGTTGAGTTTATTGTGCGTATTGAAGATGTAACCGCTCAAGTGCTTGAAGGCGTTACTAAAGATATGACAGCAAAGGAGAAACAAGCTAAAACCGATGGAAATAGTAACAGAATTCAATCAGCTACTAAAAAAGAAGAATGGCAAAACACAAAGATAAAGTCCTTTTTTAAAGGCAACCAGTACTTCTTATTCGTTACCGAGCGATTTAACGATATCCGTTTAGTTGGTGCGCCTCCTACGAGTATTGGAAAATTTGGTTCGGATACAGACAACTGGGTTTGGCCAAGACATACTGGAGATTTTTCATTATTCAGAATTTATGCTGATAAAAACAATCGTCCAGCAGAATATTCAGAAAACAATAAACCTTACAAGCCTAAACACTTTTTACCAATTTCTTTAGACGGGATTAGCGAAGGTGATTTTACTTTAGTTTTCGGATTCCCAGGAACAACACAAGAGTATTTACCTGCAGTAGCCATTAAAGAAATTACAGAACAATTAAACCCTAGCAATATTGCTATTCGCGAAGCCGCTTTAAAAGTGATTGATGCCAAAATGAAAGAAAGCGATGTAATCCGCATTCAATACGCATCTAAACAAGCCCGAATTGCAAACGCTTGGAAAAAATGGATTGGCGAAAATCAAGGGATTAAAAAAAGTAATGCTATTGAAAAAAAGAAGGCTGAAGAAGCCGCTTTTACTGAAGCTTTAAAAACAAAAAACTTAGAAAGCGAATACGGTCACATACTGCCTGAACTCGAAAAGCAATATGAAACGTTTGCTCCCGTAGATGTTAAACGTAGTAATTTTGTAGAAATTTTTGTTAGAACTAACGAATTGATGTCTATGATGTTTAGATTATCGCAATTAGAAGCTGCAGCAACTAAAGGTGATGATGTTTTTAACGAAGCTAAAGCCGCTACTCAAGATAGAATTAAAAGCACACTTAAAAACTTTAATACAGAAGTAGACAAAGGTGTTTTTGAAGCTATAATGCCTTTTTATACTAAAGACGTAGATGTTTCTATTTATAATAAAACTGCATTTACTAATCTGGAACGTGCACTATCAGTATTAGAAGGCACACCAACAGAAGTAGTTGAAAAACTAAATAACGATGCTGCTTATGCCTATGCTAAACCATTTATTATTGATTTTTACACAACTATAGAACCTGATTTTCAAGAGAAAAACAACTCGATAAACACTTTAGAAACGGCATACATGAAAGCCCTTATGGAAGTTGTACCTAGCGAACGTTATTATCCAGATGCTAACAGCACGCTTCGTGTTACATACGGTCAAGTTCGTGGTTACGCTCCTAGAGATGCTGTGTATTACAATCCGGTATCGTATTTAGATGGCGTTATGGAAAAATATATTCCTGGTGATTATGAATTTGACGTTCCACAAAAACTTCAAGATTTATATACAAGTAAAGATTACGGGCGCTACGCCGATGCTAACGGAAAATTACCTGTGTGTTTCTTAGGAACCAATCATACAACTGGAGGAAACTCAGGAAGTCCCGCTATAGATGCTGAAGGAAATTTAATCGGATTAAATTTCGACCGCGTATGGGAAGGCACAATGAGTGATATGAATTACGACCCAGAAATCTGTAGAAATATTATGGTCGATGTACGTTACATACTATTTATTGTCGATAAATATGCTGGTGCAGAACGCCTAATTAAAGAGATGAAATTGGTTCATCCTAAAAAGTAAGATTTCTACTATAAAATTTAAAACAAACGGCATCATTATAAAAACGGATAGACCGTTTAAAAATTGAAAAAACCAGTGAACTTACATTCACTGGTTTTTTATTGCGAATTCGTCTAGTCGTAAAATCACGACTCAACTCATTCTATAAAGAGACAAAACAATCAAATGAAAGCAGAGTTTAGCTGCTGTGTTTAATTTCTAAAAATGTAAGGCTCAAAAAAATTAATCGCATAAATTATTTATTTCAGCCCTAACATCATTTATGTATTCATCCCAATCGCCTTCATAGGCTCCAGGGTAGCATTCTTCAAGATTTTCCAAGGCATCTACATACCTATTACCAGCATTTTTATAAGCATTACAATTCTCGGTGGTTGGGTTTGCTTCATATGCTATTCCTGCATTAGTGAAATCTGAAAGATGACTCGATGTAAAATCAGTCCAATCGGTTCCACAATCAAAACCTAAAGCGTCTGCGATATCATCTTCACCACAAGATGTAAATAACGCAAGTCCCATAAAACTAACAACGATTAACACCTTTAATTTACTGCAAAAAATAGTATCCTTTATACTCTGAACGTTACTCTTGTTTAAACTTTCCATAATGTTGATTTTTAGTTAATACTAGTATTGATTTAATAACACTTTAAAGGTATACCAAGCGTTCAAAACAGGATATCACAGAGGTAACAGTATATAAAACATATGTAACATTTTAGATAAAAATGGCGAAAAGGAAACATTTAAGTAACATTACATTTTTTAATTTTGGCCATGATTTTATATAAAACCAACAGCTTTGGCTATAGTATTCTGCGACATAACACCATTAAAACAGTATACCTAGTCGCATTTATTTTTCTCAACGTTATTCATCTTAACGCACAAGACCAATACAAAGATTCTAATACTGGTATTGATACCGTTTTTACTGAATTAAAAAATCGGTTAGATAAAGCTAATCAAGACAAAAACGATGTTGCTATAATGAATTCACACATCCAATTAGCTAATTTCTATTTGCAATTGGGTTTAGAAAACGAAGCCATAAAACATTATCACGATGCCTTAGAGAAGAGTACAAAAAAAGATACAACAGCTATTTATATTGGAAACAAAATGAGTAACATCTACCTCTCTTTAAAACAATATGAAAATGCGAAATCTTATCTAACTAAAAGTTTATCGATAGCAGAACAACTGGATTTTAAAAAAGGAAAGGCTGAATGTTTTGGATTATTAGGTAGTGTGGCAGAAAAAGAGGCCAATTACACATTAGCCTTAAAGCATCAAGAAGAAAGTTTAACTATTTACAAAACACTTTCCGACAGTACTGGCTTAGCTACTACTTACGAAAATATTGGAAGTATTTATGAAGACTTACAACAGTACGACAATGCGTTAAAATACTTTTTAAAAGCACATTCACTCTCCAACAATATCCCGACGTATAACCAAATAAATATTCTCAATAATATAGGAGATGCGTACAGAAAAATGATGAAATCTGAAGAAGCACTTCCTTACACCTTACTAGCGCTTCAACAGGCTAGAACATCAAAAACTACACATCAAGAAGAATCTGCGCTTAAAGATTTAGCATTAAACTATGCCGATTTAGACGATTATAAAACCGCTTTCGATTACATAATTCTGTATCAGGACTTAAACAAAAAAGAAACGGAACATAAAGACACAGAATTAGTTCGTTCGTTACAAATACTTTACGAGGTTGAAGAACATGAAGCCGAAGTAAAACTTCTGAATAAACAAAACGAAGTAAATAAAATTAGACAAAACATTATTTTACTAGCGAGCACCTTTATAATACTCATGTTATTAGGTTGGTTTCTACATTTCAGAAAACGTAAAAAACAGCAATCGAAAATTCAACACTATAAAAATGAGCTTTTGCAAGCAAATATAGATAAAAAGACACAAGAGGAAATTGCTTTACAAAGAGAGAATACTATAAAAACGTCGGCTCTTACCAATTACAGTTTGCACTTAGCACATAAGAACAAAATGATTTCGGATATAACTCGAACATTAAATAATATAAAGGACAGAAATTCTGTACTGATAAAATCTAAAATTGAAACGTTAATCAAAGACATCGATTTAGATATTTCTCAAGAACAAGAGTGGACAGAATTCATTAATTTCTTCGAGCAAATCCATCCTCATTTTTCTCAAAACTTAAAAAAGGATGTTACAAAAGAATTAACAGCGTCCGAATTAAGATTATGTGTGTTATTAAGGCTTAATTTATCGTCTAAAGAAATTGCATCAATACTTAGAATAACCCCTGATAGTGTGAGAATTGCACGCTATAGACTCCGAAAGAAACTTCCAATCGACTCAAAAGAAGACCTTCAAGTCTTCCTCTTAAACTTATAATACAATGTTTCTAAAACATTACCAACTTGTAATTCCAATGTTAATGTTGCCTTATAATATAGGCTAATTTACACAGTTTATCACGTTTTGTTAACGGTTACTTTAGATAAAAAACGAGCTCTCAATCTAACTTTGTCAAAAAAATTAACCTAACAAATAATTATGAAAAACTGGATTACCTTAATGATGCTTATGGTTACAACTTTAAGCGCATTAGCACAAACCGGACAAGTGCAAGGACTCATTACAGATGAAAATAAAATTACCATTCCTGGCGCTTCCGTATTAATTGAAGAACTTAATAAAGGAGCTATTTCCGACTTTAATGGGAAATTTACGTTTGTAAATGTAGAAGCTGGAACATATACTTTATCTATAAAATATTTAGGATATGCAGAATACGAACAACAAATCACTGTTCAGCCTACACAAACAACAACATTAAAAATTACTTTAGAGGAACACGCTACAGAACTCGACGAAGTTCAAGTAGTATCTTTCGGTTTTGGATCTCAAGCTAGAGCTCTTAACACACAGAAAAACAAGCAAAACATTACAAATATCGTATCTACAGATCAAATTGGTAAATTTCCAGATGCTAATATTGGAGATGCAATAAAACGTATTCCGGGTATTACCATGCAAATGGATCAAGGAGAAGCTAGAGATATTATTGTTCGTGGTTTAGCACCACAATTAAACTCGGTAACTTTAAACGGAAGTAGAATTCCATCTGCAGAAGCCGATAATAGAAATGTACAAATGGATCTTATTCCATCGGATATGATCCAAACCGTAGAAGTTAACAAAGCGGTTACTCCAGATATGGATGCCGATGCCATTGGAGGCTCTGTAAACTTAATTACAAGAACATCGCCTCAAGGGTTTCGTTTATCTGCAACCGGTGGTTCAGGGATTAACTTAATTAACGACAAACGTATTATTAACGGATCATTTCTAGTTGGAGACCGTTCTAAAAATAATAAATTCGGATGGGTTGTGTCTGCATCCTATAACGACTCTGACTTTGGTTCTGATAACATTGAAGCCGAATGGGATGACGAATTTGAATACAACACTGGAGAAGAGGACGAAGAAGGCGAACCAATTATGCAAGAAGTAGATGTAAACCCATATGCGAATGTGTTCGAAATTAGAGAATATCACGTACAACGTATTCGTCGTAGTTTATCTGCAAACTTCGATTATAAATTAAACGATAATAATACACTTTACTTTAAGTCTATCTATAACTGGAGAGACGACCGCGAGAATAGATTTGTACTAGAGCAAGAAATTCTTGATGGTGAAGATATCGAGTATGGAGATTTTAGTGTAGATTCAAACAACAATTTAACAGCATTTCCTGTAGGTGTAAAACGAGAAGTTAAAGGAGGAATAGACAATAGCAGAAATAAAAACACACGTTTAGAAGACCAACGTATGCAAAACTATAGTCTTAGTGGAGATCACTTGGTAAACAATTTACAAATCGACTGGATGACTTCATTCTCTAAAGCTTCAGAAGAACGTTTAAACGAGCGTTATTTAGTTCACGAAAGCGAATACGGCATAAACTTTAACAACAATGCAGATAAGCCGAACTACACACCACAAAGTGCAGAGGATGCAGACTATAGAATCTTCGAATTCGACGAGTTGTACGAAGAAAATCAATATACCGACGAAACAGATTTTAACGCCTTAGTTAATTTTGAGCTTCCGCTTCATATATTCGATAAAGAGAATGGTACTTTAAAGTTTGGTGCTAAAACCAGAATCAAAGAAAAAATTCAGGACAACGACTATATTGAATATTCACCTGAAAATGACGATTTAGAGTTCTTAGGAAATCTACCTACACGTAACTATACAGAAGCAGATTTTAATCCTGGATCTCAATATGTAATCGGAGATTTTGCTACTCCAGAATATTTAGGAAGTTTAGATCTTTATGATACTTCACTTTTCGAAAGTGAAGATTTACCAGAAGAGTATATTACAGGAAATTTCAAGGTTAAAGAAGATGTATATGCTGCCTATGTTATGACAGACCAAAACATTACAGACAAACTAAGTTTCCTTTTTGGTGTACGTTTGGAGCATACGGTAGTTGATGCCACTGGTAACGAGATTATTTTTGATGCAGATGGCGATTATTCAGCAACATCTCCTATTACTAGTCAAAATGATTACACCAACATTTTACCTAGTTTACACTTGAAATACGATATTACAGACCATACCGTTTTACGTTTCGCTTGGACAAATACAATTGCTAGACCTAATTACGAGGATATTGTTCCATCTAGAGAAATTAACTTCGAAGACGATGAAATTAGCTTAGGAAACCCTGATTTAAATCCTACAACTTCTATGAACTTCGACATCATGGCAGAACATTATTTTACGTCTGTAGGTTTACTTTCTGGAGGTGTATTTTACAAAGATATCGAAGACTTTATCTATACGTTTCAATATGAAGATGCAGACGGATTTGAAGTTTACCAACCTTTTAATGGAGATAGAGCAAGCTTATTCGGATTCGAAGCAGCATATCAACGTCAGTTAGATTTCTTGCCTGGTTTTTTACAAAATTTAAATATTTATTTAAACTATACGTATCTTAAATCTGATGCTTCTGGTATTAGAAATGAAGATGGAGAAGAGCGCGACGATTTAGATTTACCTCAAACCGCTCCAAACATGTTTAATGCATCTTTAGGCTATACAAGTAAATACTTTAGTTTACGTCTATCTGGTAACTATTCTGATGCTTATATCGATGAAATTGGCGGACGTGCTTTTGAAGACCGTTATTACGACGAGCAGTTCTTTTTAGATTTTAATGCACGTGCTAACATCACTAAACAATTAAGTTTTTATGTCGATGTAAATAACATTACAAACCAACCATTACGTTACTACCAAGGAACAAGCGCTAGAACAATGCAAATGGAATACTACCAAGCACGTGTTACTTTTGGATTGAAATACGATTTATTTAAAAAATAATTTAACCTCCCGTTGTGTTTCACAATACATACAGCACACAACGGGATATTTTATAACTACATTATGAAAAAACAAATTTTCAGTATTGCCATGGCAACACTATGTTTTACGGCTTGTAAAACAACAACTAAATTACCTGAAATTAAACCAACATTAGTTTCTCAAAAAACACCTCACGATACAGACGACCCTGCCATTTGGGTAAACAAAAACAATCCGGCGCAAAGTATTGTTTTTGGTACAGACAAAGATGAAGTAAACGGTGGTGTTTATGCCTTCGACTTAGACGGAAAAATAATTAAAGAGAAAAGTCTTACTGGAGTAAACTACCCTAACAATGTAGATATCGAATACGACTTCGCTTTAAACGATTCGACTACAGTTGATATCATGATGTTTAGTGAACGAGAAAAAAACCAAATGCGATTGTATACTGTTCCAGATATGACGCCTTTAGATAACGGTGGATTTCCTGTTTTTGAAGACGAAACCGATTTAGAATTAAGACGTCCTATGGGAATTAGTATTTACAAAAACCCTACGACCAATAAAACTTACGCCATTGTAAGTCGTAAAAAAGGACCAACAGAAGGGTATTTATACCAGTACGAGTTAACCACAAATAACAGTAAAGTTTCTGCGAAATTGGTTAGAAAATTTGGAACCTTTAGTGGACAAAAAGAAATTGAAGCTATTGTTGTAGATGATGCTTTAGGACATGTATATTTTTCTGACGAAGGCGTTGGTATACGTAAATTCTATGCAGATCCGGCAAAAGGAGATGCTCAGATTTCTATGTTTGGAAGTGAACATTTTAAAGATGATATCGAAGGAATCGCGTTAGCGACTTATAGCGATGGAGCTGGATTTCTAATTGTATCTAACCAACAAGATCATAGTTTTAATATTTTTAAACGTGGTGACAACAGCTATGTAAAAACATTAAATCTGGGTACTATTGAAACTGATGGTTGCGATGTGACCACAGAAGCTTTAGGACCGAAATATCCAAATGGTTTATTTGTTTCTATGAACGATGAAAAAGATTTCTTTTTCCACAGTTTAGATTCTTTACAATTGAGATAATTTCTATTGAAATATTATAACTAAAAAAACGCCATTTTCAGAACTGAAAGTGGCGTTTTACTTTATATAATCTTAAGTATTAAAGTGAGCTAAAAGCGTCTAAAAAAATGATAGATTTTACACTTAAAATTCAGAACCTAAACTATGAAATTTTAAGTGTTTAAAAAACGAAAATATTGAGCGTAAAACTGTTAATTTCATTTTGGTTCACACCAAAAATATTTCACCTAAAAATGAGTCACCTATTTCAAAATTAAAACGGACTATTTCTTATCGATTTTCAAGCTCAAACAATGACACAACATTTTAAATTAAAAAGAGCAAAATTAACACATAACACACTATACACAAGTAACATAAACTCTTAAAATGTTATTACATTTGAGTTTAAATCAGAAGAAAAAACATTCGTTTTCAAACAAATAAAAGACTAAAAAAACAACTTTAAATTAAAAAAATATCATTTCTTAAAACAATAGAATATTTTTTTTTTGATGTATTTTAAAGGTTATATAATTTCCATTTTTTTAAGTAAAAAACTTGCGTTCATATTCTGGCAAATTCCATCTTTAAATGTATAATCAAAGTGCAACTCGTCGTTAATAATTTCAGCATCAAAATAATGATTTTTCACTTCTGATAATTCCTCCGAAATCTCACATAAACTCAAGTCGTGCGTCGCAATAATTCCAGTGGCATTAGACGCTACAAGTTTTTCTACAAACCTTCGCGAACCAATCGCTTTATCGGTACTATTTGTTCCTTTTAAAATTTCATCCAAGACAATAAAATAACGGTCGGTTTGAATCGCATCTACAATGTATTTTAAACGCGTTAATTCCGAAAAGAAGTACGAACTATCATCGGTTAACGAATCGCTTGTACGCATACTTGTAATTAACTTTATCGGATTGTAAGTACTTGTTTCGGCACACACAGGAAGCCCCACATTCGCCATAACAATATGCAAGGAAACGGTTCTAAGAAACGTACTTTTCCCAGCCATGTTTGCACCTGTAATAATAAAAAACTCTTCGTTTTTAATATTTAAATCGTTATCTACGCGCTTCTCTGCTTTTAACAACGGATGACCTAAATTTTTAGCTAGAATGACATCTTGATTTTTATTGATTTCTGGGAAGTTAAATTCAGGATTATTGAAGGTATAATTTCCTAATGAATTATACGCATCGAAAAATGAAATCACATCGAACCAGTCTGTTGTTTTATGGGCGTATTTCTTTATCCATTGCTCGATGGCATAAGCATTTTTAATATCGAGTAAAAAGAATCCATTTCCGAAAATAGCAGATATTAAATTGTTCCGATTATCTAAACGATCTAATAATCGAGATAATTCTGAAAATATATCTGAAGCTTTCTCTCGGTCTTGAGTAATCATTTTTTGTTTTTCAATCAGTAATTCCGATTGAAAAGTTTCTTGTTCAATTTTATCTAGTAAACCGGCATACTGCTTAAAAGTCTCCTTTAACTTATCTGTTTTAGATGCAATAATATTTATTGATTTTAAATAGATTCCCGTAGTTACTAATCCCAGTAACAACCAAATTCCTAATAAATTTGCAGACACCATATTTACATACACAAAAGCAAAAATTACTAATGTTACAAGTGTGAATAACCAAGGTAATACTTTTAGAAAAGGTTTGAATTTAGGTTTGTAATTAGACAACCACTCATTAATAGTTTTAGCAGGTGTTTCAACTTTTATCAAACTAGCAATAGCACTATAATTCTGTCTCCAAATCGCTTTATCTGAAAGCTCTTTAATAGCTTCCTGACGCGTTGTAATATTATCAATTTCGTTTGCTTTAAGTGCTTCGGAAAGTTTCTCTGCACCCTCTTTTATATACGTTCTATTAATATTCTGAAAAAAAGAACCACGACCAAACAAATCGACATCTAAACAATATTCGTGTAAAGGATCTTGAAACTCTAAACCGTCTAAACGATCAAAAAACCCTTCATTTTTAATCTTTATTTCATCTTCATTAATCGCAACAATAGCACGTTCTAAATTACGCTTCTGTTTAATATTGGTATACTTCAGCAATAAAAATAAAAACAGACTTATTCCAACTACGGCAATAGCCACTGCCACCTGCCAATTAGAAAACGTTAAATACACAGTATAGGCGGCAACTAAAAACACCACTAATCGCAAAATACTTAGTAGTCGCATTTGCTTGTTAAGCGCAGTAGCTTTTACTTGATGGATTTGAGCTTGTTCTTTATAAAAAGCGATTGGAGATTTCATTGATATTTATTATTTAAAGGCTCTAAAACTAAACAAAAAATCCCAAGCACGACGCTTGGGATTCTTAATATTATAACAATTAAAAGGTTTAGATTATCCTTTTACATTTGCTTTCATAAATTCTCTATTCATACGTGCAATGTTGTCTAAAGAAATACCTTTAGGACATTCTACCTCGCATGCTCCAGTGTTGGTACAGTTACCAAAACCTTCAAGATCCATTTGCGCAACCATGTTTTTAACACGTTCGGCAGCTTCAACTTGACCTTGTGGTAATAATGCGTATTGAGAAACTTTAGCTCCTACGAATAACATTGCAGAAGAGTTTTTACAACTTGCAACACAAGCACCACAACCAATACATGCTGCTGCATCCATAGCTTCGTCGGCAGCAATCTTAGAGATTGGTAACGAGTTTGCATCTTGTGTATTTCCAGACGTATTTACAGAAATATAACCTCCTGCTTGCTGTATACGTTCGAAAGCCATTCTATCTACAATTAAATCCTTTATTACTGGGAAAGCTGCTGCTCTCCATGGTTCGATAGTAATGGTATCACCATCATTAAACATTCTCATGTGTAATTGACAGGTTGTGATTCCACGATCTGGACCGTGAGCTTCACCATTAATATATAAAGAACACATACCACAAATTCCTTCACGACAATCATGATCGAAAGCTACTGGCTGTTCGCCAGAGTTTACTAATTGTTCGTTAAGAACATCCATCATTTCAAGAAAAGACATATGTTCTGAGATATCAGTTACTTTATAATCGACCATTTGACCCTTTGTACTTGAGTCTTTTTGTCTCCAAATCTTAAGCGTTAGATTCATATTATCCATAATGTCAATCTTATTTGTATGAACGTTGTTTCAGTTCAATATCTTTAAATTCTAATTCTTCTTTATGTAGAACCGCATCTGCAGGTTCTCCTTTGTATTCCCAAGCCGATACAAACGCAAAGTTAACATCGTCACGTTTTGCTTCACCTTTTTGCTCACCGTCTAATTCTACCGACTCTTCTCTAAAGTGACCTCCACAAGATTCTCTTCTTACTAAAGCATCTTTAGCGAACAATTCTCCTAATTCTAAGAAATCTGCTACACGTCCAGCTTTTTCTAGTTCTACGTTCATTTCGTTTGCAGAACCAGGAACCTTAACTTCTTTCCAGAATTCTTCACGAATCGCTTTAATTTCGGCCATAGCTTCTGTTAAACCTTTTTCGTTTCTAGACATTCCTACTTTATCCCACATTACTTTTCCAAGTTTTTTGTGGAAGTAATCTACAGATTTTGTTCCCTTGTTGTTAACGAAGAAATCGATACGATCTTTAACTTCTTTTTCAACTTCGTCAAATTCTGGTGTGTTTGTTGGAATTTTTCCGGTTCTAATATCGTGAGATAAATAATCTCCAATAGTATAAGGTAATACAAAATAACCATCGGCTAAACCTTGCATTAAGGCCGAAGCTCCAAGTCTGTTTGCACCGTGATCAGAGAAGTTTGCTTCACCAATACAGTAAAGACCTTCTACAGTAGTCATTAAGTTATAGTCTACCCAAATACCACCCATTGTATAGTGCGTTGCAGGGTAAATCATCATTGGCGTTTTGTATGGATTCTCGTCTACGATTTTCTCATACATTTGGAATAAGTTTCCGTATTTCGCCTCAACAATTGCTTGTCCTAATTCGTATATTTTAGCGGGAGTAGCATCTTTTATACCGTGAATTTTAGCTTGCTCTTTTCCGTAACGGTCAATAGCAAATGCGAAATCTAAGTATACCGCTTCACCAGTTGCGTTAACACCGTAACCAGCATCGCAACGTTCTTTAGCTGCTCTAGAAGCCACATCACGAGGTACTAAGTTACCAAAGGCAGGGTAACGTCTTTCTAAGTAATAATCTCTATCTGCTTCAGCAATATCTGTAGGTTTTAATTTCCCTTGTTGAATCGCTTTAGCATCTTCTAATTTAGCAGGAACCCAAATACGACCATCGTTACGTAAAGACTCAGACATCAATGTTAATTTAGACTGATAATCTCCCGAACGTGGAATACATGTTGGGTGAATTTGTGTATAACACGGGTTTGCGAAATACGCTCCTTTTTTATGAATTTTCCAAGCCGCCGTTGCGTTAGAACCCATAGCATTAGTCGATAAGAAATATACATTTCCGTATCCTCCAGTTGCAATAACTACAGCATGTGCAGAATGACGTTCAATTTCACCTGTAATTAAATTACGTGCGATAATTCCTCTAGCTTTTCCTCCAATTTTAACAACGTCTAACATTTCGTGACGATTGAACATTTCAATCTTTCCACGAGCAATCTGACGGTTCATTGCTGAATATGCTCCTAATAATAATTGTTGTCCTGTTTGTCCTTTAGCGTAAAATGTTCTTGACACTAATACACCACCAAACGAACGGTTATCTAATAATCCACCGTAATCACGTGCAAAAGGAACTCCTTGAGCCACACATTGGTCGATAATATTACCAGACACCTCAGCCAAACGGTGAACGTTTGCTTCACGAGAACGGTAATCTCCACCTTTTACGGTATCGTAAAATAATCTGTAATTTGAATCCCCATCACCTTGATAGTTCTTTGCTGCATTTATCCCTCCTTGAGCCGCAATTGAGTGTGCACGTCTAGGAGAATCTTGATAAGCAAATGCTTTTACGTTATATCCTAATTCGGCTAATGTTGCTGCTGCCGAACCTCCTGCTAAACCTGTACCAACAACAATAATATCTATATTACGTTTGTTTGCAGGGTTTACAAGGTCTATATGATTTTTGTAATCTGTCCATTTATCTTTAATTGGACCTTCTGGTACTTTTGAATCTAAAGCCATTTGTATTTAAGATTAATGGTTAAAAAAATGATAAAGTGCAATAAAGATAAATCCTAAAGGGATTAGTATTGAGTACGCTTTACCTATAGTTTGTAATGTCTTTTTTCTTCCGGCTGTTCCTCCCATAGATTGGAACGCAGATGTGAAACCGTGTAATAAGTGTAATGCTAAAAACACAAAGGCAATAACATAAGCACCCACACGAATAGGACTTACAAATTTATGAACTAATTCTTCGTAATAGCGGTAACCTTCTACACCTTCCATGGTACCAGACCAATCGCCATTAATAAACTTTGTATTAATTTCTGGAAACCAAAAATCGATAAAATGTAGGATGATGAATGCTAAAATAGCAACACCACTCCAAATCATATTTCTACTCATCCAAGTAGAATTTGCTGCACCGTTGTTCTGTGCATACTTTACACCATTTGCTTTTCTGTTTCTAATTTCTAATACAAACCCCATTACAAAGTGAAATACAACTCCAAATATTAAAACCGGCTGTAACGCAAATTGAATTAAAGGATTTGTTCCCATAAAATGGGATACTTCGTTAAAAAGCTCAGGACTAAATACCGATAAAATGTTGATGGCAAAATGCTGAAGCAAGAAAAACATAAGAAAGAAGGCTGAAAGCGCCATAGCGACTTTTCTTCCTATTGATGAATTTAAAAATCCGCTCATTTTTTTATAATTAGTTTTATTCCCAACAAATTTAACTTAGAATAGTTTTATAGGCAAAATCTAAAGAATATAAATTCAAATTTAGAACGATTTTAAAGAACCTCTCAACCGACTGATTTACAATGCCTTTTGAGATTAAAAATTTTTATTCAAACGTTTAACCAAATAGAATCTTAAGCAAAAACATGAACTCGTATCATATCGCAGATAAAAAACGGTCAGACACCTATAATACGTAGGCAAACATCCGTATAAATACGTAGAGCTAGCTACGCAATACTTTTATACTAACCTTTAACATCATTTTAAGGTTTCTATTTATAGCACTATCTATTATATATGTAATTTTGGAAACATCTCATTTTAAACATCAATTCTAATGAAATATCATGCAATAAATTCAGATTTATTTATTCAAAATAGAGCAAATTTTTCGGCTCAAATGAAACCTAACAGTTTAGCTGTTTTCAATTCCAACGACGTATATCCTATTGGCGCAGACAGTGCTTTACCTTTTCAGCAAGACCGTAATATTTTTTATTTAAGTGGCGTAGACCAAGAAAGTAGTATCCTGGTTTTATTTCCAGATTGCCCAAACCCAAAACATCGCGAAATTCTATTTTTAACTGAAACAAATGAGCATATTGCTGTTTGGGAAGGTGCTAAATTAGATAAAGACGCTGCTTTTAAAACTTCAGGAATTAAAACCGTGTATTGGTTGCAAGATTTCGAACGTGTTTTTAAAGAAATCATGACACAGTGTGAAACGGTTTACATAAACACCAACGAACATTATAGAGCCAATGTAGAAACAGAAACTCGCGAAGACCGTTTTAACAAATGGCTACGAGAAAAATATCCAGCGCACAGTGTTGCGAAAAGCAATCCGATTTTGCAACGTTTACGCTCCGTGAAAAATCAAATAGAAATTGATTTAATTCAGCAGGCTTGCGATATTACCGAAAAAGGCTTCCGCCGTATTTTAGAGTTCGTAAAACCAGGCGTTATGGAATACAATATTGAAGCGGAATTTATGCACGAATTTTTAAATAACCGTTCTAAAGGATTTGCATACACACCAATTGTAGCTTCAGGAAATAATGCCAACGTATTACACTATATTGAAAACAATCAAGAATGTAAAGCTGGCGATTTAATTTTGTTAGATGTTGGTGCAGAATACGCTAACTACTCATCTGATATGTCTAGAACAATTCCGGTTTCAGGAAAATTTACAGACCGACAAAAACAAGTGTACAACGCCATAAACCACGTTAAAAACGAAGCCACAAAAATGCTTGTTCCAGGTACAATTTGGGCAGATTACCATGTTGAAGTAGGAAAACTTATGACCTCGGAATTATTAGGGCTAGGTTTATTAGACAAAGCCGATGTGCAAAACGAAAATCCAGACTGGCCAGCCTATAAAAAATACTTCATGCACGGCACATCTCACAACATGGGATTAGATACGCACGATTATGGTATTTTAACAGAGCCTATGCAAGCCAACATGGTGTTTACCGTAGAGCCAGGACTTTATATTCCTGAAGAAGGTTTTGGAATAAGAATTGAAGACGATGTCGTGATTCAGGAAAATGGCGAACCATTTAATTTAATGCGAAATATTCCAATTGAAGCCGATGAAATTGAAGACTTGATGAACAAGTAACATCTAATTGTCCATATGTATTTTAAAAAAGCAGAACTTCGCATTGAGTTCTGCTTTTTTTTATGATATTTGATTCGTTAATGCGCAACCTACTATTATGAGAAACCTCCTATCTACTTTCTGTTTTTTTATCATTTCAATTATTGCATACGCCCAAACCACAACTGTCGAAAAATCTATTTACGGTATACAAACAGGGTTTCTAGGATTTTATGCAAATAACGAAGCCCGTTTAACAAACAGCATAGCCTTGCGTAGTGAATTAGGTTTAGATGCAGGATTTTGGGGAAGCGATGTAAACGATATAAATGGGTATTTGCTTGCACCTGTTTTAACATTAGAACCTCGCTGGTATTACAATCTAAAGAAACGCACCAATAAAGGTAGACGCACTGCAAATAATACAGGAAATTTTGTATCTCTTAAAACTAGCTATCATCCAGATTGGTTTACATTAACCAATGCAGACCATCTTAATTTTATTGGAGACTTTACAATTATACCCACTTGGGGAATACGTAGGCACCTTGGAAACCATTTTAATTACGAAACTGGAATAGGAATTGGTTACGGACGCTATCTATTAAACAAAAACGATTATTATTACGGTGATAAAAATGTAGTTGCAGTCAACCTTCATTTACGCATTGGTTACTCCTTTTAATCAACATAAATTCATAAAAAAACGGAACTAAAAATAGCTCCGTTTTTTACACTAATAATATTTAAGATGAACAGTAATTTTTCTAATTAAAAATTGCTAAATTTTATTTTTCAGCAATTATTCCACTCGTAATAATTGGAATCTTCGTTTAATTTAAAGCCCGTTTTTGGGTACAATTTATTTCCAACTATATTCGATTTACTCGTCTCCAAAAACATACCGCAAGCATGAGTTTTTACAACCAATTGTTTTGCTTTTTCAATTAAGTTTACAGACACGCCTTGTCCTCTAAAATCAGAAGTAACAAACAAATCGTTTAACAACCATAATTTCTCCATTCTCGTTGAAGAAAACAAAGGATACAACTGCACGAAACCAACTAATTTCTGACTTTCATTTTCTGCAACAAAAATTTCAGAATCTCTGCGTTTTAGTCTTTCAGAAAGAAACTTTTCTGCACCTTTTAAATCTGATTCTTTTTCATAAAAAACACGATACGCATCAAATAATTCGGCGACAGATTTCACATCTTCTTTAACAACTTTTCTATACGTCATGTTCTGAAAATTAATTTACGTTTTTAAACTGTTACAGAGTCGAAAACATAACGGTGTAATTTCTGAAGTGTTTCTAGTTTATCACTTGTATTTATTAAGAGCGAAATGTTATTATTACTTCCTCCGTAAGAAATCATTCTAATGTTTATATCTTGTAAAATTTGAAACAATTTATGTGTATCAGGATGGTTCACAATATTGTTACCTACCACGCATACAATAGTTCTGTGCGTATCTACACTTACATTAGAAAACTCTTCTAATTCAGCTACTATATCTTTTAAATACGTCGCATCATCTATAGTTAAAGATACGGCAATTTCTGAAGTTGTAATCATATCGATTGATGTATGATATTTTTCAAAAATTTCGAATACTTTCTTTAAGAAACCAGACGCTTGAAGCATTCTAGCCGATTTAATTTTAATGGCTGTAATACCATCAATCGCAGCAATAGCTTTAATCCCTTCACCTTCTGCAGAGTCGTCTATTAAGGTTCCATGGGCAGCAGGGTCCATAGTATTTTTAATACGTACTGGAATTTTTAAATCACGCACCGGCATAACCGTTTGCGGATGTAAAATTTTCGCTCCGAAATATGCTAATTCGGCAGCCTCATCGAACGATAAATGCGAAATGGCATCGGTATCGTGAACAAATCTTGGGTCGTTATTATGGAATCCGTCGATATCTGTCCAAATCTGAACTTCTTCAGCCTGAACCGCTGCACCAATTATACTTGCCGTGAAATCACTTCCTCCACGTTCTAAATTAGAAATATCACCATCGGCATCTAAACAAATAAATCCTTGTGTAATAAATACTTCTGTGTCTTTATTATCTTCTAAAACACGCGTTAAATTACGTTTAATATAGAATGAATCTGGTTCTTGTAATCTATCCGTACGCATAAAATCGAATGCCGAAATTAATGTTGCTTTTACACCGTCTTGTTGTAAAAAACGACTGAACATAAACGTAGATAACAACTCCCCTTTCGACACTGTAATATTATAAAGTAATTTATGAGATGGCTGAGATACCAACGCTCTTAATTCACCAAAAACAGAATCTATATATTGCAAAGATTCATCAATAAATTCTTGCTTAGAAAACAAGTCGTTTATAACGATAATATATTTATTATATAAAGTTTCAATAAGACTTAAAGCCTCATCAGATTTACCTTCAGAAATCGTATGCGATATTTCTACTAATGCATTTGTAGTTCCAGACATTGCCGATAATACAACAACCTTTCTTCCACCTTCTGATACGATACTTTTAACGTTAGTCATGTTTTCTACAGACCCAACAGAAGTTCCTCCAAATTTTAATACAAGCATAATTTTTAGTTTTAAAGGCTCAAAAGTAATTAGAGTTGAACGAATTAAAATAAAAATGAAAAATTTGTTCTAAATTTGTACAAATTGTTAAATAATTAACAAATGAGAACCATAGCCTCTTGTGTAGAAGAAATTTTATTAGCACAACCCTTTTTAGAAGAAGCCATTTCTAGAAACATTGTAAACTACTCTGCTTTAGCAAACGAATTGGTAGACCCCATAACCGAAATGCTTAGAAAACCCGTGAAATCTGGTGCGATTATGATGGCGTTACGTCGCTATTCTCCGCCTAAAGATTTAGGAAATTCGGTACGATTAAAACGTGTATTAAATAATTTAGGAGATATTACTGTACGCTCTAATTTATCGAATTACACCTACAAAAATTCGACAACTCTTTTCGAAAGTCACGCTAAGGTGATTAATAAAATAGGAGATAAATCGAATATATTTTATGCGTTTACACGTGGGATTCACGAAAGCAATATTGTAATATCTAGTTCAGAGCAAAATCATATAGACGCTATATTTATTAATGAACAACAAATAGGGTTACAGAATCACCTTTCGGCAATAAGCATAAACCTACCTGCAGACAATACCAAAATTGCAGGTTTATATTATCAGATATTTAAACGTTTAGCATGGGAAGGAATCACCCTTTACGAAGTGGTCTCTACAACTAACGAATTTACCGTTTTGGTTGAAGAAGGTTATGTAAACAAGGCTTTTTCAGCAATAAAACGATTACATAGTTAAATCTTAAAGTTTAAAAGTATTCTAATTTAAATGAAGCTATTATTTTTGCACATTAATTTTTAGTCATGATTTTACAACATAAAGGTTCTCCAATATATTATAGCGACCAAGGCAAAGGTTCTGCGATTATTCTACTTCATGGTTTTTTAGAAAACAGCAGTATGTGGAACCGCATAGCGCCTAAACTTGCAAAAAAAAACCGTGTAATTTGCATAGACTTATTAGGTCACGGAGACACCGCTTGCATTGGATATATTCACACCATGGATATGATGGCCGATGCTGTTCAAACCGTTTTAAATCATTTAAGAATCCGGCGATATTATATTGTGGGACACTCTATGGGAGGTTATGTAGCGTTAGTTTTAGCCGAGCGTTTACCAGATAATATAAAAGGTCTGGTTTTAATGAACTCTACCGCCAAAACAGATTCTCCAGAACGCATTACATTACGGAATCGTACTATAGACGTTGTAAAGCATAATTACGAAGCTTTAGTAAAAATGTCTGTCGCAAATTTATTTCTACCCGAGAACACTAAAAAATTCGAAAAAGAAATTGCCTGGCTAAAAACAGAGGCGCTTAGAACACCGCTTCAAGGGTATATTGCAGCTCAAGAAGGCATGAAAGTAAGACAAGATTTTGAAGTTTTATTTCATTTCTCACCCTATAAAAAAATGATTATTTACGGAAAGAACGACCCGGTTTTAGATCCAAAATCTATAGTTCAACAAACCTTAAACACCGAAGTGAGATTAGTCGAGTTTCCAGATGGGCACATGAGTTACATTGAAAATGAAAGCGAAACCCTACACGAACTAACGCAGTTTATCGATTAAATTAACCTTTTATCGTTTTGTTAATAAATATTTCATAAGTTTATTCCCTCAATACTATTTACTTATGAAAAACAAGACACACAAAACAGCCTCTATACCTAGACTTTACTGTAATGTTTTTGGTCATAATTATGAAGTAACAAAACAAGTAACGTATCACGTTAAAGAATATAAGTGTACGTGTTGTAAGCGAGAGTTAACAACTAATGGAAATGGAAATTTAATAGAACTTACACCAAAATTTAAGGAAATAAATTCAATTCTAGAACGTATTCACAGCTCAAAAATTGCACGCGTTAAAAACCGTACTTTTTCTGAGCCGTCCTACTATTAATTTTTTATTCTTCTTTACTTAAAGCATTCCAACCTTGGGCTGTTATTGGAATTTTAGTTTCTGCACGTGTTACCAAATGCATTCCTGCAGCTTCTTCAGTCATAAACCCTATTACTGTTAAGTTTGGATTCGCCTTTATTTTAGGGAAATCGGCTTGAGAAATGGTGAATAACAATTCGTAATCTTCTCCTCCACTTAATGCAACTGTAGTTCCATCGATATCAAATTCTTCGCAAGTACTTATAAATTGTGGGTCTAAAGGAATTTTGGTTTCATATAAATCGCAACCTACTTTACTTTGTTTACACAAGTGAATAATTTCTGAAGACAAACCATCGCTTATATCAATCATAGCTGTGGGCTTAACATCTAATTCCTTCAGTAGTTTTACAATATCTTGTCTAGCTTCTGGCTTTAGTTGACGTTCAATAATATAAGAATAAGGCTCTAAATCCGGCTGACTATTCGGGTTCACCTTAAACACTTCTTTTTCTCTTTCAAGCACCTGAAGCCCCATATAAGCACCACCAATATCACCTGTAACAACAAGCAAATCGTTAGGTTTAGCACCGTTTCTATATACTACATCGTCTTTAGACACTGTACCTAATGCGGTTACAGAAATTAATAATCCAGTTGTAGACGATGTTGTATCTCCGCCTATAACATCTATTCCATAGGTCTTAGCAGCAGTTTCTATACCAGCATATAATTCTTCTATAGCCTCTAACGGAAATCGGTTAGACATAGCAATAGACACGGTAATTTGAGTAGCTTGAGCATTCATAGCAAACACATCAGACAAATTAACCACAACAGCTTTATATCCTAAATGCTTTAGAGGCATATAACTCAAATCGAAATGCACGCCTTCAACCAACAAGTCTGTAGTTACTACAACTTGTTTGTCTTTAAAATCTAAAACAGCAGCATCATCTCCAATACCTTTTATAGTCGTTTCTTGTTTTATTTCGAAATGTTTAGTTAAGTGATCGATTAAACCGAATTCACCCAACTGACTTAACTCTGTACGTTGTTGATTTTTATCTTCTATCATACTGCAAAAATAAGAAGCTTATTTATAATTATACCTAAACAAAGCTCAGATTTTAAATTATAAATAAATGATTTCATGAAACTACTTAACAACCTTTAATTAAATTTTAATATATTTCGGACACCTATCTTATGAAATCAATTACACACCTCATTTCGATACTTATGAAAAATAGTTTTATTATACTTTTAGCATTATTACTATGCTCTTGTGCAGAAGATAGTGATGATAACTCCACAGCATCATACTTTGCATTTGTTGGATTAGAATTTACTCATAATTGGGACGGTGCGCCTATTAACAATTCCGACTTTAATCAATTCAAATACACAAACAACAATGGCGAATCTATGAGCATATCTAAGTTGCGCTATGTTATATCGGATGTAACACTCTACGATGAAGATAATAATATTAAAAACATTTACACCTACCCTAATTTAGTAGATGTATCAGACGCCAACTCCCTTTCTTTTGGAGTTTTCGATAGTATTCCTATTGGAAATTACGGCAACATTAGTTTTAGATTCGGACTTAAAGACAGTCAGAATGTTAGTGGGTTTTATACTAATTTAGATTCAGAAGATTTAAACATACCAAATAATTTTGGTGGCGGTTATTATTATATGCAACTAGAAGGTCAGTATTTTGTACCAACTGCAAATGATTCAATTGATGCTGTAGAAATAGATTATCAATTTTACACCAACAGAGCTGTAGATACAACACACATACAACCTTCAAGAGATACATCTATAAAAATTGATCTTGGTCCAACAACCATAACAGACAATAAAATTCTTACCATAAAAATGAATGTTGCAGAATGGTTTAAGAACCCGAATACTTGGGATTTAGATGTATTACATTCTGACTTAACACCTAATTATAATGCTCAAATTATGATGAATGAAAATGGTCAGAATGTATTTAGTTTAGATAATTAAATAACAAACCGTTTTCATTTCACACTAAAACATTGAGTAAATTATTCTAATTAATCATGTAATACAAATCATTACGTGCTCGAAAACCTGCAACTTAGCTTCCAAATATAACTCACGATATATAGGTTTATAAAACTCTTATTCTATACTAAATTACAGACTATTAAAGTAAAAAAAACAGTAAATATCGTTACATTATCAATTTACACATAATTCTAATTTTAGGAGAATTAAACGGAAAAGCAATCCGAATATAAATAACACATTTACATACACTTAAATGTTTTTACAAACTTCTTACCACTAACAGCAAAAAAGATATAAAAAACAAACTTTACAGGCCTATAGCTAAAAATTCCGCAAACAATTTCGCCTTTCAAAAACAATAGTTAAAATCAATCTAACTATTAGTTAATATAATGTAAGGTTCTATGGAAAAACTCTACTTAAATTGTATATTCGCACTCTCTTTAGAATTAATCTATTTAATATATGATAAAAGTATCAGATACAGCCAAAAAGAAAGTCATTGAACTAATGTCCGATGATGGTTATAATACAGCTACAGACTTTGTTCGCGTAGGTGTAAAAAGCGGCGGTTGTTCTGGGTTGTCTTACGATTTAAAATTTGACAAAGAACAACAAGAGGAAGATAAAATCTTCGAAGACAATGGTGTAAAAATTATTGTAGATAAAAAAAGCTTTTTGTACTTAATTGGAACTACACTAGAATATTCTGGTGGTTTAAATGGTGCAGGCTTCGTGTTTAACAATCCCAATGCAAATAGAACTTGTGGTTGTGGAGAAAGTTTTTCACTTTAATTTAAATTAAGTTTTAAAGTTAATACTACATAAACTTCGCTTTATAACTTTTAACTTTTTCACTTTACAACATTAAACTAAATTTATGAGTAAGTATACAGAGGATGACTTAAGGGAAGAATTAAAAACCAAAGAATATGAATATGGTTTTTATACTGACATGGAATCAGACACTTTTCCTATTGGTCTAAATGAAGATATTGTGAGAGCTATTTCCCTTAAAAAAGGAGAGCCAGAGTGGATGACAGATTGGAGATTAGAAGCTTTTCGTGTTTGGCAAGACATGGAAGAGCCAGATTGGGCAAACGTAAATTATGTAAAACCAGATTTTCAATCTATTGCATATTACTCTGCACCAAAATCGGTTGACCCAAATAAAACACTAGACGATGTAGATCCAGATTTACTAGCCATGTATAAGAAGCTAGGAATATCGATAGACGAGCAGAAGAAGATGAATAATGTGGCTATGGATATTGTTGTCGATTCTGTTTCGGTAGCAACAACATTCAAGAAAACATTATCTGAAAAAGGAATTATATTCATGTCTATTTCTGAAGCTATCAAGGAGCATCCAGAATTAGTTAGAAAATATTTAGGAACTATTGTCCCTCAAAAAGACAACTATTACGCGGCTTTAAATTCTGCTGTATTTAGTGATGGGTCTTTCTGTTACATTCCTAAAGGTGTTCGTTGCCCAATGGAATTATCTACATATTTCAGAATAAATCAAGGAGGAACTGGACAGTTTGAACGTACACTTTTAGTAGCAGACGAAGGAAGTTATGTAAGTTACCTTGAAGGTTGTACTGCACCTAGTCGTGACGAAAATCAATTACACGCTGCCGTTGTAGAGCTTATTGCTATGGACAATGCAGAAATAAAATATTCTACAGTACAAAACTGGTTCCCAGGAAATGCTGAAGGAAAAGGCGGTGTATATAATTTTGTGACTAAACGTGGACTGTGTGAGAAAAATGCAAAAATCTCATGGACTCAGGTCGAAACAGGATCTGCTGTAACTTGGAAATACCCAAGTTGTATTTTAAAAGGAGATAACTCTGTTGGAGAATTTTACTCGATAGCTGTTACTAATAATTACCAACAAGCCGATACTGGAACAAAAATGATTCATTTAGGAAAAAACACTAAATCGACCATTATTAGTAAAGGTATTTCTGCTGGTAAATCTCAAAACTCTTATAGAGGATTAGTTCACATTAGCCCAAGAGCAGAAAATGCACGTAACTTCTCGCAATGCGACAGTTTATTAATGGGTAACGAGTGTGGTGCACATACCTTCCCATATATTGAAGCTAAAAATAAAACAGCGCAAATAGAACACGAGGCAACCACTAGTAAAATTGGTGAAGACCAAATTTTCTATTGTAACCAACGTGGAATAGATACAGAAAAAGCAATTGCCTTAATTGTAAACGGATTTAGTAAAGATGTATTAAATAAATTACCAATGGAATTTGCTGTAGAAGCTCAAAAACTATTGGAAATAAGTTTAGAAGGATCTGTAGGATAATTGCTTAAAGAAGTACAAAAATGAAAAACGCTCTTGTTTTAATACTTTGCTTAACCGTTTTAATTAGTTGTAAAAACGATAGTAAATCTACTGCAGAAACGACATCTACAAATCAAGCAGATACTACCGAAATTATTAAAGGTGAATTTGTCTATTTTGAAGATGCTGCTGTATTACAAACCACGAAAGAGGTTTATGGAGTAGTGATTAACGACAACATGCATGAGTTAAACAAACAAGCTAAAGCCTATAAAACAGAAGCCACCGATATGGTTCCTGTAGAAATTAAAGGCATTATAAGGGCGAAACCAAATAGTGAAGAAGGTTGGCCATTTCGAGTAGAAATAATCGAAATTATAAATGTAAGTCAGCCCTTAGCGCAAAACGAGAATACAATAAAAATTAAGAACACGAATAACTAAGATATAGAGTAATGTTAAAGATTAATAATTTACACGCAAGCGTAGAAGATAAAGCGATTTTAAAAGGGATTAACTTAGTGGTTAAGCCTGGAGAAGTTCATGCTATTATGGGACCAAACGGTTCTGGTAAAAGTACATTATCTTCAGTTATCGCAGGAAAAGAAGAATATGAAGTAACCGATGGTGAAATTTTCTTTGACGAAGAAAATATTGAAGACTTATCGGCTGAAGAACGCGCACATAAAGGCATCTTTTTATCGTTTCAATATCCTGTTGAAATTCCAGGTGTTTCGGTGACTAATTTCATGAAAACTGCAATTAACGAAACCCGTAAAGCAAAAGGATTAGAAGACATGCCTGCAAAAGACATGTTAAAGTTAATTCGTGAGAAATCTGAATTATTAGAAATTGATAGAAAATTTTTATCTCGTTCTCTTAACCAAGGGTTTTCTGGAGGAGAAAAGAAACGTAATGAAATTTTTCAAATGGCAATGCTTGAGCCAAAATTAGCCATTCTTGACGAAACAGATTCTGGTTTAGATATCGATGCTTTACGTATTGTAGCAAATGGTGTAAACAAATTAAAAAGTAAAGACAATGCTGTCGTTTTAATTACGCACTACCAACGTTTATTAGACTATATCGTTCCAGATTTCGTACACGTTTTATATAACGGTCGTATTGTTAAATCGGGTGGTAAAGAATTAGCACACGAATTAGAAGAAAAAGGTTACGACTGGATTAAAGAAGAAGTAAACGCTTAAATATTAGTTAACTGTATTTAGTAATTAGTTATGGTGCTACACCTTAACCTAAATATATAAACTAACAATACAAGACAAATGGATTTAAAAGAAAAATTAGAGTCTTCGTTTATGGCATTCGAAAATAAAATCGATGTAGATACACCGGTTCATGCCTTACGTAACGAAGCCTTCAAAATATTTGAAACAGCTGGATTTCCTTCAAAAAAGGATGAAGCTTGGAAATATACGTCGTTAAACAGTGTATTAAAGCAAGATTACAGCTTATTCCCTAAGCAAGAAAATGCAATAGAATTTCGCGATGTTAAATCGTATTTTATACACGAAATCGATGCGTATAAAATTGTATTTATAGATGGTAAATATTCATCTCATTTATCGCAAACAACTCACGATGGTATCGATGTGTGTTTAATGTCAAGTGCTTTAAACAAACCAAAATATCGTTTGGTAATCGAGAACTACTTTAATAAAGTGGCTGGAAAAGATGGATTAACATCTTTAAACACAGCATTCTCAAGCGAAGGTGCTTATATACACATTCCTAAAAACAAATTGGTTAATAAACCAATTCAAATTTTACACTTTTCTACAGGTTCAGAAGAAGCAGTTATGCTGCAACCAAGAAACTTAATTGTTGTAGGCGAGAATAGTCATGTGCAAATTATAGAGCGTCACCAAAGTTTAACAGACAATCCTGTTTTAACGAATTCGGTAACCGAAATTTTCGCAAACAAACGTGCTATTGTAGATTATTACAAACTGCAAAACGACAACGAAAATGCCTCTTTAATAGACAGCACTTCTGTTAACCAAAAACAAGAAAGTCATGTTTCAGTTCACACCTTCTCTTTTGGAGGAAAACTAACAAGAAACAACTTAAATTTCTATCAAAATGGTGAACGTATAGATTCTACACTTAACGGGATTACCATTATTGGGAAAAAGCAACATGTAGATCATAACACTTTGGTACACCATATCGAACCAAATTGCGAAAGTCACCAGGATTACAAAGGTATTTTTAACGATAATAGTACCGGTGTATTTAATGGTAAAGTGTTAGTAGATAAAGAAGCACAGAAAACAAATGCCTTCCAATCTAACAATAATATTTTGTTAAGCGACAAAGCCACCATTAACAGTAAACCACAGTTAGAAATTTTTGCAGACGATGTAAAATGTTCTCACGGTTGTACAATTGGTCAGTTAGATGAAAGCGCTATGTTTTACCTGCGCTCTCGTGGTATTCCTGAAAAAGAAGCAAAAGCCTTACTTATGTACGCCTTTAGTAACAATGTTTTAGATTCAGTTAAAATACCAGAAGTTAAAACACGTATAAATAAAATTATAGCCGAAAAACTAGGTGTAAATCTAGGATTCGATCTTTAAAATTAGAAGCTAATTCCAGCTTTCGGCAGTCGCTTTTTTCTCGTGCCTCGAAAAAGAGCTCCAACAACTGCCTCTATCTGGGCTAAACCATCAATTATGTTTAACGTTGAACACATAAGACAAGATTTCCCGATACTTAACAGACAAGTAAACGGCAAACCCTTAGTGTATTTTGATAATGCTGCAACATCGCAAACACCACAGCAGGTCATAGATGTTATTGTAGATTATTACAGTAACTACAACGCAAACATTCACCGTGGTGTGCACAGTTTAAGCCAAGAAGCTACAGATGCTTACGAGCAAGCAAGACTTAAAATTCAAAAGCATTTTAATGCTAAACATGCACACGAGATTATTTATACCTCGGGTACGACACACGGTATTAATTTAATTGCAAACGGATTTTCAACACTATTAAAAAAAGGGGATGAAATTATAGTTTCAGCTTTAGAACATCACAGTAATATTGTGCCTTGGCAAATGTTATGCGAACGTTCTGGAGCAACCCTTAAAGTCATTCCAATGAATTTGGAAGGCGAGTTAATCATGTCTGAATACGACAAACTCCTATCCGAAAACACAAAATTGGTTTTTGTAAACCATATTTCTAATGCTTTAGGTACCATAAACCCTATTAAATACATTATAGACGAAGCTCACAAAGTTGGAGCAGCTGTTTTAATAGATGGCGCACAATCTTGTCCACATATTAAACCCGATGTTCAAGCCTTAGATGTCGATTTCTATGTAGTATCAGCACATAAAATGTGTGGTCCAACCGGAGAAGGAATGCTTTACGGAAAAGAAGAATGGTTAAACAAATTACCGCCCTATCAAGGTGGTGGTGAAATGATAGCTGAAGTAAGTTTCGAGAAAACAACTTATGCCGATTTACCTCATAAATTCGAAGCAGGAACGCCGAATATTTGCGGTGGAATTGCTTTTGGAGCTGCCATAGATTACATGAACGGAATTGGATTCGATGCCATTGCAGCTTACGAACACGAGCTTTTAGAGTATGCAACTATTAAACTTTCAGAAATAGAAGGTTTAAAAATTTACGGAACATCTAAACATAAAACGTCTGTTATTTCATTCAATTTAGATGGCATTCACCCTTACGATGTTGGTACTATTTTAGATAAGCTAGGAATTGCTGTTAGAACAGGACATCACTGTGCGCAACCTATCATGGATTTTTATAAAATTCCAGGTACAGTAAGAGCATCATTTGCATTCTATAACACAAAAGAAGAAATAGATGCTTTAGTTTCAGGTGTTAAAAAAGCTAAAATGATGTTATCTTAAATACAGATTGACTTCTTTTTTGTAATTTTCTAATATAATTTTGAATTATGAAGCACTTTACAATCTTATTAAGTATCGTTTTATTTAGTGCTTGTGGACTTTCTAAGAACAGTTCAGCAACAGCTCAAAACAAAACAACTTCTACTAAAATTGAAACTGCTCCACAAAACGTTCTTATAATTTATAGTGCGATTACAAGAGGTGCTTTTCTAGACATCAAGATTGAAGATTATCAAATTTCAGTAAGAAAATCACAATATGGTCCTGATAAAATTCAGGATATTTCTAAGACGGAATGGGACATTTTAATGAATAAACTAAATCGTGTCGATTTAAACACGCTGTCCACATTAAAGGCTCCTTCTGCGCAACGTCATACCGATGGTGCACTTTCAGCAAGATTACATATTACTGAAAACAATTTAAAATATAGCACAACTGAATTTGATCATAAAAATCCGAATTCAGAAATTAAACCTTTAGTTGATTATATTATAGCATTAGCTGAAGAAGTTGAATAACACATTTACTATTTGTAAATTTGATAAAAACAAAACACGTGACGATACAAGACATACAAAACGAAATAATAGACGAATTCGCAATGTTTGAAGATTGGGAAGAACGCTATCAATATATGATTGATTTAGGAAAGTCTTTACCTCTTATAGACGACCAATACAAAACCGACGACAATTTAATTAAAGGTTGCCAAAGTAAAGTATGGGTACATGCAGAGATGAACGACAATAAAGTGCATTTTACAGCCGACAGTGATGCTATCATTACTAAAGGGATTGTAGCCATTTTAATCCGTGCTTTTTCTGATCAACATCCAAAAGACATACTCGATGCCAATACAGATTTTATTGATGAAATTGGTTTAAAAGAACATTTATCTCCAACCCGTGCCAATGGATTGGTAAGTATGGTGAAACAATTAAAAATGTATGCAATTGCATACCAAACACAATTGAGTTAAAATGAGCACAGAAATAGATACTGCCGAATTAGGCGAGAAAATTGTAAAGGTTTTAAAGTCGATTTACGATCCAGAAATCCCAGTAGATATTTACGAATTAGGATTAATTTACGATGTATTTGTAAACGAAGACTATGAAGTAAAAATACTAATGACATTAACTACACCTAACTGTCCTGTTGCAGAAACGTTACCTTTAGAAGTAGAAGAAAAGGTAAAATCTTTAGACATGGTAAAAGACGCAGAGGTAGAAATAACTTTTGATCCACCATGGAGTCAAGATTTAATGAGCGAAGAAGCTAAGTTAGAATTAGGTATGCTTTAATATGGCAGAAGATATTATAAACAGAGTTGCTAATAGCAAGCTAAAAGTTTTGGATCTTGAAGATTATTATCCTTTAGGATCTAGAATTTTGTTAGATATTAAAGATTGGTTATTAGAAGGTTTTGTGCTTCGTGAAAAAGAATTTAGAGCACATGTCGCAACTCATAATTGGGAACAATATCAAAACGCATATGTGGCTTTAACGTGTACTACAGATGCTATTGTGCCTGCATGGGCTTATATGCTCATAACTGTAGAGTTAGAACCTTTTGCTGAAAAAGTAAATCTAGGAGATTTAAAAGATTTAGAAACATCAATTTATCAAGATATTATTAACGATTTAGATGTTTCAGAATTTAAAGATGCCCCAGTTATTATTAAAGGCTGTTCTAAAAAACCCGTGCCAGAAAGTGCTTATGTTATGATTAGTAATAAAATAAGACCCGTTGCTAAATCTATCATGTTTGGTGAAGCGTGTTCTAGCGTTCCTCTTTATAAAAGAAAGTAAAATTTAACTTTAATATTAAACCACTTATTTTATTTTTGCCGTTTAAACGTTATTATAATTAAAATTATTATGAAAAGAATTTTTACAATCTGCTTCCTATTGGTTGCCACAGCTTCATTCGCTCAAACAAAAGAGGAATTAGAAAGTTTACAGAGTGCTAAAAAAGATTCTATAAGTGCGCTTCAATCTGATGTTGATGCTCTTCAAACTAAAATTGATGAATTTCCAGGATGGCATTTTGGTGCTTTTGGTACTATAGGTGCTAACTTATCTGAATTCAACAATTGGTATGCACAAGGATCTCCAGATAACTCTGCAGGGAACATTACAATTACAGTAAACCCTTACGCAAAATTAAACAGAGAAACTTTTTTCTGGTATACTACAGCAAACGTTAATTTAAGCTGGGTAAAGTTTGATGATAAAGATGATCCAAACGATGACGAAGATTACAGACAAGCTACAGACATCTTTACTTTAACCTCACTTTACGGTTATAAGTTTACTGAAAAATTAGCTGCTTCTGCTTTAGTAGAATATAGAACTACCTTATTAAACAACTTTAACGATCCTGGATATTTAGACTTAGGGGTCGGGATTACGTGGACTCCAATTCCAAGTTTAATTGTTGTAGCACACCCTTTAAACTACAACTTTGTGTTTAGTAATGATGATGTTATTTTCGACTCATCTCTAGGTTTTAAACTTGTTGCAGATTACTCTAAATCTTTCGGAAAATTAAAAGTGAAATCTAATTTATCTTTATTCCAATCTTATGAAGATTCAAATCTTTCTAACTGGACATGGACAAACGCATTGGGCTACGAAGTATGGAGAGGAATTGGTCTTGGTTTCGAATTTGGTTTAAGAGACAACAAGCAAGAAGCACTTAATTATGCTGTAAATACATTAAACGACCCAAATGCAACATTCGACAATGTTGATAACGATTTACAAACATATTGGACATTTGGTTTAAGCTACGCATTCTAAATTAACAACATATTATTTTATAGATAAGGCCTTCAATATCATATTGAAGGCCTTATTTTTTTTATAAAAATTTAATTTATTAGGTTAAACCTTAGTAATCCAGAATAGTCTAAGAGTATTATTAACACTAAAAATCAACATCATATGAAATTAATTAAAATTGGAACTTTGGTATTGGGTTTATTGGCTTTTTCTAATGTTAATGCACAAGAAAAAAAAGAGAAAAGAGACCCTAAAGTTGTTTTCGAAAGACTTGACACAAATAAAGACGCTAAATTAAGTTTGGAAGAGTTAGAAGCGAGAGATGAGAAAGTTAAAGAAGGTGGAAATGAGGCTAAAAAACCTGTAGACACTAAGACCATGTTTGAAAGAAAAGATAAAAACAAAGATGGTTTTCTTGATTTAGAAGAGTTTTCTGCTAGACCTCCAAAGAAGAAATAAACGCTGTATTTTTAAAACTTTAGTTAGCCCTACAATAACTCTAGCTAAAATCTTATAAAACATAAAAGCGATTAGGTTAGCAGATAACCTAATCGCTTTTTTATATTTATTCTTTTCCGACTTATTCTTTTACCTTATTGGTTTTAGGAGGTTTTGTTTTCCACCACGATGCTAAAGTAGATCCAGAAATATTCATTATTGGTCCAAATACTGCTGGTGCCAATCCTACAGTTGCCACTTTACCCATTTGCAAGGCTAGTCCAGACGCTAATCCGCCGTTTTGCATCCCCACTTCTAAAGCTATAGTTCGACAATCCTGTTCTTCTAGTTTTAAGAGTTTTCCAACGGAATATCCTAATCCGTATCCAAACACATTATGTAATAAACAAGCGAGTATTAATGTAAATCCAACTTCTAACAAACTGTCTCTACCCGAAGCTGTAATTACAACTATTATAACCGCAATAGCGAGCATGGATATGAATGATAGCACCTTATTCATAGCTTCTCTCCTAGAAGCCAAATAGTACTTTAAAACAACTGCCAAAATTATTGGAACAACTAAGAATTTTAATCCATCGTACGCAATATTTTGTAATAAGCTAGACACTGTACCTCCTTGATCGAAAAAATTAATCCCATTTTTAATACATACCATCCCGAAGAATCCTAACGTTTGAAATGCTTTTGTCTTATTCGATTTATTATCGAAAGCAAACACATTGAAAAGTAAACCAGCACAGATTGGTAAAATAACCATATTAAAAATACCAATCATCATGTCCCACACATCAATGGTAATCATTTCAGACGCAAAAAATCGCATTAAGAGTGGCGTTAAAAATGGTGCTAACATAGTCGCACAAGCCGTTAATGTAACAGACAAGGCTAAATTAGCTTTAGCAATAAAAGACATCACATTCGATGCCAATCCGCTTGGAGAGGATCCTACCAAAATAATACCTGCTGCTATTTCTGGTGGAAATCCAAAAGCACTAGCTATGGTAAATCCAACAATTGGCATAATGGTAAACTGACAAACAACACCAATGATAACGCCTTTAGGCATTTTTAGTACTCCTTGAAAGTCTTTCAGACTCATTTGCGAGCCCATTCCAAACATAATAATTTGTAAAAGTGGTACAATAAGAAGTTCTAATTTAAAGCTTCCTATTTGAAGAAAATGTTGCGGATATGCCAACGAGGTAACCACGCCGGCTAAAATCCAAAGGGAAAATGTAAACCCACCCCATATTTTATGATTTCTTGTAGAAAGGGCTAAGCCTATAATTCCTATTATTAGAAATATAGGCATATATGCTATATAAGTTGTTTTTATTAAAATTAAGCCAATAATTATGGTAATAAAACCTAAGACACCTAAATACTTTTGCATCCTCTAAAATTTTAAAATTAAATTTAGTTACACATTAACACGTTATAAACTATCCCTATTTTATTTTTTATTCCTCTTCACTTAAATCTAAATCCTCGTAATCTGGATATAAAAAGTGATTATATGGAAAACGAGTGACATGAATCTCTCTAACCTCATCGTAAACACGTTTTCTAAAATCTTCTAAATTCTCTTTATTTAAGGCTGAAATAAACAATGCATTTTCGCCAAGTTTATTCATCCAAGTTCGCTTCCACTCTTCAATAGAATAGTGTGAAGAATTTCTAACCTCTTGTAAATCGGTTTCATCAAAAGGCTCTGCTTCATAAGCATCAATTTTATTAAACACCATTATTGTTGGCTTATCTGCACCTTGAATTTCTCCTAAGATTTTCTCTACTGAAGCTATATGATCTTCAAAATTAGGATGAGAAATATCAACAACATGTAATAATAAATCGGCTTCACGAACTTCATCTAACGTACTCTTGAACGAATCTACCAATTGTGTTGGTAATTTTCTAATAAATCCAACGGTGTCACTTAATAAGAAAGGTAAATTATGAATTACAACTTTTCTAACCGTAGTATCTAGTGTAGCGAATAATTTGTTTTCTGCAAACACCTCACTTTTACTAACCACATTCATTAAAGTAGATTTTCCAACATTGGTATATCCTACTAAAGCCACACGAACCATAGCGCCACGATTTCCTCGTTGCACCGACATTTGCTTGTCTATGGTTTTAATTTTAGCTTTTAATAATGCAATACGTTCACGAACAATACGTCTATCTGTTTCAATTTCTGTTTCTCCAGGACCACGCATTCCTATCCCCCCTTTTTGGCGTTCAAGGTGTGTCCACATCCCTCTTAAACGTGGTAATAAATATTCGCATTGTGCCAATTCCACTTGCGTTCTCGCATAACTCGTTTGTGCACGTTGCGCGAAAATATCTAAGATTAAATTGGTTCTATCAAGAACTTTACAATTTAAAATTTTACTTATATTTCGTTCTTGAGCAGCCGATAATTCATCATCGAAAATAGCTGTACCTACATCATTATCTTCTATAAATTGCTGCACATCTGCCATTTTTCCTGTACCTATAAAGGTTTTAGGATTTGGCATTTCCATTTTTTGGGTAAATCGTTTTAACACTTCACCACCTGCGGTATACGTTAAAAATTCCAATTCATCCAAATACTCTTTAGATTGCTCTTCGTTTTGATCTTTGGTAATAATACCTATTAAAACTGCACGTTCTAAGTTTATATCCTTTTTTTCTAGCATAAATTGATTTAAAGCACAAAGTTACATAATTGTAGGCTGAATAATTTTTATATTTTTAAGATTCCTTTTTTACTTTTGAAGTCTTACCTTGCGTTAGCAAACAGACCTTAATTCATGAAAACCATTGCCTTTTTTAATTTAGAAAATTTATTCGATATCACCAACGATCCTAACACTTTCGATACAGATTTTTTATCGACTTCTGAAAAACGTTGGACTTTAAAACGATACGAAAACAAATTATTTAAATTAGGTTTAGCTATTTCTAGCATTGGAAAAACAGAAACAGAAACCCATCCTGCAATAGTTGGAGTTGCCGAAGTGGAGAACGCAAAAGTAATTCAAGATCTTTTGGATTCTGAACACTTAAAAGATATACCTTACGATTTTGTGCATTACGATTCTCCAGACGAGCGAGGTATTGATGTTGCTTTACTTTACGACACCACCCAATTTACAGTAACCGATTCTGCGCCTTATTCTATAATTTTAACAGAAGAAAACGGCGAAACAGATTACACACGCGATATTTTACGTGTGTCTGGTATTTTTAACGGTGAAGTCATTCATCTTTTGGTTAATCATTGGCCTTCAAAACATGAAGAATCTAACGAACCAAAACGTATGGAAGTTTCTAATAAAGCCACAGAAATAATAACAAGCCTTAAGTTAGAAGACCCTAACGCTAAGATTATTGTAATGGGCGATTTTAATGATAATTCGTCAAGTGAAAGCGTACAAGCCTTGGTTAATAACAACGCCCTTTTCAATCCGATGGAGCAATTAAAATCTTTTGACAGAGGTACGGTAAATTACAGGTTTAAATGGGATGTTTTTGATCAATTTATGTTAACCCATAATTTTCTAGACCACAGGCCTGGAACGCATAATTTTGATAGCGCTAACATTTTTGATCCAGATTTTATGAAACAATATAAAGGTCGTTTTAAAGGCCAGCCCTTCCGGACTTATGCTGGGAAGACCTACAAAGGCGGTTATAGCGATCATTTTCCTGTGTACTTATTATTACGTAGTGTCCCTAAAGTTGTCTAAATTACTTTTCGGTTAACACTCTAAAATCATCTAATTGATACGAGCCATCTAAAGCTTCATTGGTTCCCGAACCTGTAACTTTAAAAGCAATGTATAAAGTACCAGAATATTGAGAAATATCGATTAAACCAGAATCTTTAAAGGCATACCATTCATCGTATTTGGTGGGAACTTTGGCCTCAATTTCGGTCCAAGTGGCATTTAACACATCTGTTCCATTAAAATCTGTAGAGACTAAAACTTCAATCTTATTTCTTACAGAAGTAATATGATGTTGAGCCATTTTGAAATTCAAAAATTCGTTTTCCTGTTCATCCATATGTATACCTGGAGAGATTAACCATGCAACGTTTTGAGTGTCGGTTGCGCCAAATGTTCCAAATTCGGCATAACCATTTTTACTGTAAATTTGTTCAGTCCATAACACATGACCACGTTCAGCAAAATTAATCCAGCCTTCGATATCTAAGGTTTCTTCGTCTACAGCATCATTAAAAGTCTCTTCAAAAATTATAGTAAAATCGTCAGCGTTTAAAGGTGTGCAGCGCGGATTATTTAAAATCACATCTTTAGTATCATTTAAAACTAAAACAAAATCGTCGCCTCCATAACTTTTAGAAATCACTCCTTTTATCGTTCCATTTTGAGTTGGTAGTATTTCATTTTTAAAGGTTGAAAACGAACTCGTCTCTAAAATAAATTCTTCGTAACTAAAACCTTCACAACGTTGCATTTTTCGCTGAGTATCAAAATCATCAATAGCATTAAAATACGATTGACCTTCTAGATGCTCTGGAAACTCAACGTTATTTATAGCCACAAACATGCCTATAAAATTTTCATTAATGTCTGAAAAATTTAACACAATTGGCTCAATCTCTACCGTTTCTGAAGAACGAAATACATGTGTTCTAATTTGATTTTCGGTTAACAAATCGACTCGACTTCCATCTTCGGCACCTCCAATAGCTAAAATCTCTGAAGCTGTTTCTCCTAAATATAAATCTTGCAATAACACATAAACTTCTCTCCCTACATTAAACTGATTATACGAATCGACCTGATTTAAAACAATATGTATTGCTGCCGTTGGATTACTAGGCTGATCTTGAATATATAATTCTTTATAAAAATTTCCTGTTTTATCGGACGATGTTACATAACCTTTAACCACACTTTTAGAACTAAATTGAACAACCTCGCCAGCAACAAATTGTTGTTTTAAGGATGCTATAGATATTTCTTGAAGCGTACCTGCTTTTAAACCGTTAAGAATAGTATTCAAGCTTTTATTTTCATCTTCATTTAAATTAGAAGGTACCGAAAAATCATCATCCTGAACGCAGGACAATAATGTCATTAATATCAAAACACCTAAAATCCGATTTATATTTCTTGTCCTTTTCATCTTCAAAAAATTTAATGTTTACTAAAATCTAATATTTACATTGGCAAAATACGTGGCACCACGACCATACCAATATTTTGGACCAAACACGCGAATGGGGTTTTCGTTATCTGCTTTCAACTCTCTATAATTCGCATTCCGTCCTTGCTCGAACCCGCCAGTTTTATAACTATTATTTAATACATTATTGATGCTTACAAATAGACCGAGATAATATTTATCAATCTTCCACGATTTTCCTCCAATTAAATTCGCCACAAAATAATCGTCAAAGCGTTCTTGTTTTAAAAGTTGTTTGGCAACATCTTCATCGTAATCATTAAACGGCAATCCATCATCATCTAAATAAAAATTAGAAGTTCTTGTTAGCGGGCTCACATCTACGTAGGTATTAGCCATATAATTTATTGTTGCACCAAACCACCAATAATCGGGGTCACTATATTCAAATCCGAATGAAAATGCTGATTGCGGACCCCCTGCAACTTTATAGTTTTTAAGATTAGAAGTTCCAAAATCTATAGCACCGTCTTCGGTTACAAAACTAGAAGAGGTTAGATATAAATTAGGGTTGTTATTATACGTGTATTGTCCTGAAGATGCCGCTGCTTTTAATTTGAATGATGATGTTAATTTTGCTTCTATTCCGAATTCTAAACCAAAATGAAGTGTATTTACATTGTGAAGTACTTCTTGTACAAAAGCTGATGTTTCATTAAATTCTATCCCCGCAGATGTTAATCCATCAGCATAATAAAAACCAATTTCGTTACTTCCTCTTTTATCTATATAAAAGCCCGTTAGTTTAGACGTTATAACACGAGAGCGATAAATATAATTTATATCGGCAGCCATTATATGTTGTTCTGAAATCCCTTTTACGACATTATTATTCTCTCGAGGATTTGAAAATGAATTTTGAATATTTGGAGCTTCAGTAAGATAAGCAGCATGAAAATCTAGAACATGTTTGGCCGAAATTTTATACGTTACCCCACCTTTAATTCCGTAACCAAAAAAACTTAAAGCTTCACTTTTACCCAAGGAATTATCTTTAAACGCTTCATTTTGAAATAAGCCTTCACGCTGATAATTAGTTTGACTTGCATTAATCGCCAAAAAATAATCGAGCGTTTTATATTTAAATTGTGCTTGCGCAAAACTAGAAATTACATGTGCATACATATTGTAATTATATTTAATCTTACCACCTTCGTCCACCAAGGCATTAGGATTTTGTAAATCGTATTGCCAACCATCAAAAGCATCTACATTTAAATAATTTAAGCCTCCTAAAAGATCTTGGATTTCAGCAAAATTTTCTGAATGCAATTGAGAATAATTTAGAGTACCACTTAATAAAATATGGTCATTAACTTCTGTATTAAAAATAGAATTTATAGAGAACTGATTATCATCTGTACGATCTTCATACAACACAAAAGCAGCTTCTAAACCTTGATTCGCATTGGTACTATTGGCATCGTACATGCGATTCCAATTAATTTGACCATGATGTATAAACTCCTGCTCGGCGAGATAGGCATTGCTATAATCTGGTCCGGAAGTATCGGCAAGATAATAGCTAGGTAATTTTTGATAATATGCTGGACTCGGATTTCCGCCACCAGGATAATCTAAACGGCTGTGCCCTTGTTTACCAAATGTATAACTGATATTTGTTTGAAGTTCTGTTGCCGAGTTTATATCCCAGTAATGACTCAACATTAAAATCGGTTGTGAAACATCTTTAACTCTAGAATTTCGTTTTTCACCATCCTGATAGCCCCAATATTCGTTATACTTAATGTTTCGTAAATCGAAAACCTCTTGTGTATTTGGCGACGATTTACCACGACGATTAGGTGTATAAAATCCAGTAAAATTTAAGCTTTGTTGTTTGCTTAATTTCTTTTCAACAGCAACAAAAAAAGAATTGGCATCGTAAAATGTAGCATCTTGATAGCCTTCTGCTCCCCAACGCCTACCAATAGAAAGTGCATAAGCCCAATTGTTTTTAACCAATCCAGAAGCATAACTCGCCATTAACCTATTAGAATAACTCCGGTTAGAAGACGTGTAAGTTAAACGTCCCCCTTCACGATATTTTGAAGCCCGTGTACTAATATTTGTGGTTCCTAAAACCCCTCCAAAATTAAGAGTAGAAGCATCTAAACCGTAACTAAATTCTTGATTTCGTAATACATCGTTTATTCCTCCCCAATTACTCCATTGCATTCTTCCATTAAACATAGAATTCATTTCTATGCCATTTATTAAGAGTTTCCCCTCGCTAGAATCTAGACCTCGAATTTTAAAGAAAGAACTACTAAACTCGAGCGCGGCCGTGCGCTGAAACACATCTTTAGAGGCCTGTAATAAACCCGAAATATTATCGGATGCGCTTGTATCGTCATTCAACTCATCGTCTGTTAAAATAATAGTATATACCTCTTGATTAGAAGCAGGATCTAATTCCAAAAACAGGTCTTCAATATGTAACGGCATCCCTTTGTTAATCACAATAGGAAAGCGCTTACTTACATAACCAATTTTAGAAACCTTTAAAATGTATTCGCCAAAACTAGTTTTATTATTAAGTATAAATTCACCTTCGACATTTGTTTGGGCACTAAGATTGGTACCTTCTAATTGTACAGTAACATTAGAAAGTAATTGCAAAGACCGAGCGTCTTTAACACTTCCAGTAATATCTTGAGATTGCGAACGCGCTAACTGGAATATGCAAATAATATAAAGGACTGCTAGAATATACTTTTTCATTAAAATGAAACTTAAAATCTATTAATTTTCTAGCTATCAATTAATTAGAGAACTTTAATTTAATAATTTTATTTATAAAATCATATATTTATATAGCTATTTAACTAAATATGAATGCTTTAAAATCTGTTTTATATATAATTTGCTTTGTTCATGTCACATTATTATGGGGACAGGAAAGAGAATTTTCTATTCATACCATTGCGTTTTATAATTTAGAAAACTTGTTTGATATTGAAGATGATCCCATAACTTTTGATGAAAGTAGCCCCATTATGGAATTGGCAAATCATCGGGAAGACATATATATCGAGAAGATTAAAAGTATGTCTAGAGTAATTTCTGAAATTGGTTTTGAAGTCACACAAAATGCACCTACAATTTTAGGTGTTTCTGAAATTGAAAATCGAGGTGTTCTTGAAAGTATTATTAATGACTCGTTACTTGTAAAGTACAATTACGGCATTGTTCATTTTGATTCTCCAGACCGAAGAGGTATTGATGTTGGATTAATATATCAGAAAAAAATGTTTACTCCATTATCTGTATTTAATTATCCTCTTCATTTAAAAGATGAATTAAAAGGCACTCCAATTTACACCCGAGACCAATTGGTTGTTAGCGGATTATTGGAAGGCGATTTAATTTATATTATTGTTAACCACTGGCCGTCTAGACGTGGTGGAGAAACAAAAAGTAACCCAAAACGAATTGCTGCAGCAAAACTTAACAAACATATTATAGACTCCCTTCATACCTTAGACCCTTATGCTAAAATAATTTCTATGGGCGATTTTAATGACAACCCTACAAATGAAAGTTTTAAAAGCATATTAAAGACCGAGAAGGAGAAACGAAAAGTAGGTTTAAAAGGTATTTACAACCCCATGGAACAACTTTATAACGATGGTCTAGGCACAACAGCTTACAGAGATAAATGGAGTCTCTTTGACCAAGTTTTAGTAAGTGGAGCTCTACTGACCTCCGATTTTAGATCGTATGCTTTTTATAAAGCAGGTGTATTTAATGCTCAATTTTTAATTACAAAAACAGGACAATACAAAGGCTATCCCTTTAGGAGTTTTGGATACGAGGGTTACACAGGTGGTTTTAGTGATCATTTCCCTGTATATCTTTACCTAATTAGAGAAAAGTTTAGACCTAAAAAAAGCGACTAAAAGTCGCTTTTTATATTATAATCCTAACCACATGCTCCATGGTATTCTTGATAGTAAGAGCACCAAACCAATACTATAAAATATAGAAATGGTTTTAAACTTAGCATGAGAAGATAATTTTGATTTATGTTTAGAATACCCAACAGTAATAAATACCAATGCTAAAATATTAATTATTGGATGTTCTATTAAATACAATCTGCTTATAGAGTCTTTCATAATCCCTCCCATTCCTAGCTCGCTAAACAATGCCATTCTAGGAGAAACAACGTATAAAATTATTCCAATTAATAACTGAATATGAGATACAATAATTGTAAATAAAGCCAATCTAAAATCTTTTGGTCCATATTCTTTTTTCCCTACATAGTTAATAATACTATTAATTGTAGCGATTATTAATACTGCTAGGACTAAAAATGCCCAATAGGAGTGTAAATTAAGAACGGTATTATACATGATGATTTATTATTTTATTAAAAACAAATGTAAGCAATTTAATGTCATAAAAAAACCATGTATTTCTACATGGTTTTAATTTATATAAACTAAAATGGCTTAGTTATTTCTTACCCAAACTCCATCTGTTTTAATCATAGGAGTAGTTTCAGTAGTATTTGTACCGTTATAGATATCGTAAGTCATTAAATACTTCTGACCATCTGCAGCACTTGGATCGATTTTATCAAGTAAAATAGCTAAACCTGTTTCAATCATGTCTTCTAATCCAGCATTATTTTTAGTTGTATCGTCACTCCAATAGTTTTCATTACCTAATCTTCTGTCTAAATTCTTATAGTATCCCATACTTTCTGCAGGACTTTCAAATCCAGGTTCAGTAATTAATTGTTCAGACATATACTCGTAATCTGCTCCTACTAGTGCATATCTAATTGTATTATCTGGAACCCATGTTCCATTATCGTTTCCGAATTGTAATGAATTTTCGATAACCGATTCGATAGCATTCCACTTTGTACCATCAAAAACAAAAGGAACAATAATCATTCTATTGTCTCCACCGCTTACATACAGTTCATACATAGTTACTACACGATCGTCTGCCTTAGCATAAGGATATAAAGATTCTAAGTACACAGAAATATTAAATTCTGCAACATCCTGACTTGAGAAGTTAGGATAAGTTTGCTCCATAGCATTGTATTCTTCAGTAGAGAACTCACGCACCATTTCCCAAGAATCTAAAAGAATAAAATTGTTTGTTACTTCTGAAGTTGAACCTCCTGAATAATACTTATATGTTAAGTCTACCATAGCACCTCTTGTAGCATCTGGATACTTATACATAAGTAATTCTGTCATATCTCCTGCGCTATCAAAGTTTCCATAATTAAATCCTAAAGTCGCATAATCTTCATCTGTTACGGTGTAAGCTGTCTCAGACTTGATACTGTTTGATTGATATAGGTTGTATGTTACTAATACAGCTGATCCATTTCCCCAATAAGGAAATGCTTCTGATAAAAATCCAGGAATTAATTCTTTAGCTTGGTCATCAGAATCGAAGCTCCCAAATCCTAATTCTAGGTCTGCGTAATCATCGTCTGTTAAAGTATAGTCTTCTGTCCCAACAATTGGTTTATCTACACTATCAATGTCATTATAAATATCTTCCATAGGATCGCAACTTGTTAACATTGCGCCTACAACTACTAATAAATATACTAATTTCTTCATTTTAATTTTCTTTAAAAGTTAAGTTGAGCACCTACACTAAATGTTCTACCTGTTCCATACCATACACGTGCAGTTTCTGCTACAGAATTCGTTCCATCATAAGCATTTGCAACATACTCTGTATTAAATACGTTATTCATTCTTGCTACTAAACGCACATCAAATGGTCCAAAATCTAAATTATGAACTAATCCTAAGTCGAACAATCCGTAAGCTGGTACTTCCCATGCTTCAGGAGTACCTGCAGTACCTCTATCACTAGGGTCATACTCTGCAAATAATCTGTCGAAATAGTTAAAGTCTGCCATAATTCTTGTTTTAGGCATAAACTCATAGTCTAAACCAAGAGCTATAGTTGTTTGAGCAGATCCACCAACGTGCAATCCTTCAATAAATAAATCTACAGTATCTATTAAATTTTGATCTTCATCATAAATTTCAACATCTTCTACATTGTTATTCCATTTCCAATCTCCAAATGAAGCCATACCCGTAACTTTAAACTTATCTGAAGCTCTATATACGAAATCTAACTCTAAACCTTGGTGAAGTGCATTTACTCCTAGAATGTTAGCTGCAGCTAAAGTTCCATCAGGTTGTTGGTAGTTATAAGTTTCTGTTCTATCATTCCAAGCAGTTCTATATATGTTAACATTAGCAGAGAACTTTTGAGATCTGAAACCATATCCTAATTCCATGCTAAAAATCTTTTGATTTTCTGCATCAGGATTAATTCTTTCATTATCATAACCGATAAAAGTAGCATCAAACCCACCAGCTTTTTCAAAATAACCAATATTAGCAAATACGTTATGATTATCTGTTAAGTTGTAGTTTGCACCCCCTTTAGCACTATACCCAAGGAAATTGTACCAATCTGTTGATTGATTTGGATCACTATCTAAATAGTTAAAATAATCTACACGTTTAAAACCAGTGTTAGATCCTGCAATAGCGACAAAAGTTGATAAATTATTTACAGAATATTCTAATTGACCGAAAAGACCAACCCAGTTAACTAAACCATCATTATGGTAAGAATATGTATCTCCAACTTGGTACGTAGCATTTGGATCGTTTACATTAGCATCATCAGCAAAATACTGACCTCCTAATAAATCTGTTAATTCTGTATAGTGAATTCCTTTATACGTTCTTAAATCTAAACCTCCAGTTAACACTAAGTTATCTCCAATTTTATGATCTAAAGTAGATAATAAACCATACCATTCGTGATCGTTACGAGAAGCTCTTAAAATAGTTTCAGAACCATAAGCTCCTAAAGCTTGGTTTTCGTCTACAATTTTATCGAAATCTGTTGGGCCATAAGCTCCAATTCTGTAATCTGTGATACCGTTTTCGCCTAGTGAAAATTTGTTTTCACCATCGTAACCACCTCCACCACCGCTACCAAACGATGCATATAATGCTGTAGATAATTTTGTATCATCAGAAATTTTCCAAAAGTGATTTAATGAAATTTGAGGTTTGTTATAAAAGTTATCCTCTTGGTGAGTTACTTGACCATTCATGTAACCCCAATCTGCATTAAAACGTCTTCCACCTTGATCTGTCGCTCTATATGTTGCAATAGTTTGACTGTTTTGTCTTTGACCGTGACGTTGTGTTGCTCCAAAAGCACTAAATGCTAACTTATGTTTGTCATTAATTTGCTTAGAAACATTTATAAAGTATGATAAAGCTTCAAATTCTGTACCATCTACATAACCATCTCCAGTGGTTCTATAAGCTGAAACTGTAGCAGCAAAACCATTTTCCATTACACCTGTAGAATACAGAGCTCCATACTTTAGGTAGCCATCGTTTCCAACAGTAGATCCAATAGACCCACCTTTTTCTACATCAGTAGTTTTTGTAACAATGTTAATTGTACCTCCAATAGATGGTACAGCAACCTTAGATGCACCTAAACCACGTTGCACTTGCATTGTACTTGTAACATCTCCAAGACCTGCCCAGTTACTCCAGTAAACATTACCATTTTCCATGTCGTTCATTGGAACACCATTAATTAAAACAGCAACATTTTCATCTTCGAAACCTCTTACGTTAATTTGTCCGTCACCAAAACCTCCTCCAGCTTTAGTTGCATAAACTCCAGGAGTAGATTTTAAAACCTCTGGAAATTCTTGAGTTCCTAATTTTAATTCAATTTCTTCTGCTCTAATTGTAGACACAGCAATAGGTGTTTTTCTATCCACTGCTATTGAAGCAATAATTTGAACTTCGTCTAAACCAACTTCGCTAGATTCTAAAACAATTTTACCCAAATCGGCATCTCCATTTACAGGAATTTCTTTAGATAAATATCCAATGTAAGAAACAACGATAACAGCATCTGTACTCTTTGTCTTAATTGAAAAATTTCCATCGAAATCACTTGAAACACCATTCTTAGTTCCTTTTTCCACCACGTTCACTCCAGGTAAAGGCATGTTGGATTCAGGATCTATAGTAGTTCCTGTAACAATACTTTGCGCAAAAGACACGGTACTAAACACCATGATTATTGCAAAAAATAAGTTTTGTGTAATGTTCTTCATTTTTGTTATTTGAGATTAATTTTACGAGTGCAAAAATAGTGCTAATTAGCTATCTATTATTACGTAAATGTTAAGGTTTTTAACATTGCGCAATATACTGATATTGCGCCAAATAACAAAAATGAAGAACTTTTGGAGTAATTTTTACGTCTTTACAGTTTATTGACGTGCTTTTTTATAAAAGTTCAAAAGATTAAGAGTCGAATTATCATGTTCGTAATTTTCGCTTCCGTCAAACTCTTTTAAAATTTTATTTGCAAGCTGTTTTCCTAGCTCTACACCCCACTGATCGTAGCTAAATATGTTCCAAATCACCCCTTGAACGAAGATTTTATGCTCGTACATGGCAATTAATTTACCTAAACTTGCAGGTGTAAGTTTCTTTATAAAAATGGTATTTGTTGGCTTATTTCCTTCAAATACTTTAAAAGGAAGTAAACTTGATTTTTCAGCCTCAGATAAATCTTGAGTTTTCATTTCTTCTAGAACTTCTTCTTTAGACTTTCCGTTTAATAACGCCTCAGGTTGAGCTAAGAAATTAGACATTAATTTGTCTTGATGATCTGCGTTACCATGTAATGACTCTGCATACCCTATAAAATCGGCTGGAATAAGTTTTGTTCCTTGATGAATTAATTGAAAAAATGCATGTTGAGAATTTGTTCCTGGTTCTCCCCAAATTAAAGTCCCTGTTTGGTAATTTACTCGATCTCCATTACGGTCTACGCTTTTACCATTACTTTCCATAATACCTTGTTGCAGGTAAGTTGCAAACTGAGTTAAGTATTGACTATACCCAATTACAGCTTCACTTTCTGCTTTAAAGAAATTATTATACCATACACTTAATAGTGCTAATACAACAGGAATATTTTTATCGAAATCTGTAGTTTTAAAATGCTCGTCCATATCGTGAGCACCTTCTAACAAACTTTCAAAGTTTTTATACCCTACAGCTAAACTAATCGTTAAACCTACAGCACTCCATAACGAAAAACGACCACCAACCCAATTCCACATTGGAAATATGTTTGCTTCGTTAATTCCGAATTCCTTTACTTTTTCAATATTAGTAGATACTGCCACAAAATGACTTGCAACGGCTTCCTGATTTGCATGTTCTAAAAACCAAGTTCGTAATGTATTAGCATTAGACAAGGTTTCTTGAGTTGTAAATGTTTTAGACACTACAACAAATAAAGTTGTTTCCGGGTCTAAGACTTTAATTACTTCGTTAACATGATCACCATCTACATTACTTACAAAATGAGTTGTTAAATGGTTTTTATAATACTGTAACGATTCTACTACCATTGCAGGACCAAGATCCGATCCTCCAATACCAATATTAACGATATCTGTAAATGCTTTTCCTGTGAATCCTTTTAATTCGCCACTTAATACTTTATTAGTAAACGCCTCAATTTCTCCCTTTACATGATATATTTCTGGCATTACATCTTCGCCTTCAACTAAAATTTTAGCTGATTTTGGAGCTCTTAATGCAGTATGAAGAACTTCTCTACCTTCGGTTTCATTTATTCGTTCACCAGAAAAATAACTCTGAATGGCATCTTTTAACTTTACCTCATCTGCTAATTGAAGCAAATAGGTCATGGTTTCTTCAGTAATTCTGTTTTTAGAGTAATCTACATAGAAATCCTCCCACTCTATAGTATTGTTATTTGCACGATCAGGATCGTTAGCAAATAAATCTTTCATGTGAGTGTTTTGGATGGCTTCAAAATGTTTTTGAAGATTTTTCCAGGCTTGAGTTGTTGTTGGGTTGATTGTTGGTAAGGCCATTATTAATAGGTTTGTGTTATTAAGTTTTGCTCTACTTTTGGTTTAGGTATTCCTTTAAAAGGCACAGCATCTATTTGAATTTTAATAGGCTTAATATACTCTAAATATTTTACTTTTAAGTCTTCTGAAATTGGTTCTGCTGCAGGTAATTTTTGTTTAAATGGGTCTACTTGCTTTCCGTTTTTCCAGAAACGGTAGCAAACATGCGGTCCAGAAGTATTACCTGTCATTCCAACCCAACCGATTACATCGCCTTGTTTTACATAATCCCCAACATTTACTTTACGTTTTTGCATGTGTAAATATTGTGTTTCGTAAACTTTATTGTGACGAATTTTTACATAATTACCATTTCCTCCTGTATAACTCGATTTTGTTACTGTACCGTTGGCAGTAGCCACAATAGGTGTTCCTATATTTGCGGCAAAGTCGGTACCTTTATGTGGTCTTACACGATTACCATATAAAGCAATACGTCTGTTTAAATTATATCGCGATGAAATTCGTTTGTATTCTACAGGCGCTTTTAAAAATGCACGACGTAAGGTTTTTGCTTGTTCGTTATAAAAATCTGTAGTTCCCAAAACAGGGTCTGTTTCAAATTCGAAAGCATAAAATGGCTCTGAATTATGCTGGAAATAAGCAGCCTTAATTTTATCAATTCCGGCATAAATGGTATCGTCTATATATTTATCTGTGTAAATTACTTTAAAACGATCTCCTTTCTGCAGTCTTGTAAAGTCGATAGTCCATGCATAAATATCCGACATTTTATAAGCCAAGATTAAACTTAAACCATCGTCGGCTAAAGTTTGAGAAATATTACTATTTATAACTCCAGAATACTCCTTTTCTACATACTTAATAGGCTTTCTGCTTGTAAAAGCATGAATAGAATCCTGAAAATTAACCACGACATATTCTTCTTTATTTGGCTGATAAATAAAAGTCTTTAGCGTTTCTAGCGAATCCTTAGCGCAAAGTAATGTATACGGTTTCCCGATTTGAATTTTTCTGATATCGAAGCTATCTTTCGTTTTTTCCGCGATTTCGTAAATTTTAGAAAACCCAATATTATTTCGCTGTAAGATTTCACCAAAATTATCACCCGATTTAACGGTGTCACGTTTTACAATATAATCGCTTAAATTGAATCCAAACTCGTAAACGTCGGGGTCTACAATCTCTTTTTCTATAACTGCTAAATCTTCTTTTACTTTGTCTTTTTGATGATCGTCTTTACAACTCACTAAACCTAGTGTTGCTGCAAAAAAAACGACACATCTATACCCCAATCTGCTCATTCTTGTTTGGTCCATAAATCTGGAAAAAATATTTGCTTTTTACTAATGATTTGTTCTGTTATTTGGTGTTAAAAAACCAAAGTGTATCAATATTCTAAACGTCTCGATACGAAATTTATTACCACCTAATGTTCTGTTTAGACAGTATAAACAACAGTTAAAATGTTGCACAAAGATTATGCCTATTTCAGAATTCGGCTAATTTAATAAATTCGTTACTCTTAAGCCTTCACTAAACTGTTAATAAAAACTTTAATTCTAATCTTTTTGGAAACTTTCAGATTCAAATTATACAAAACAACTATTAAACCCGCTTTACAAGTGTAAACATGTTTATTCAAGAGATAAAGAATCAAACAAAGCCAAATTTAAACCTAGTCTGCTATTAATTTAAATGGATGCTTTAACCCTTTAAACGCAGACAAATCGGCACGTAAAGACCCCACTGCTAAATCTGCTTTTATACGAAGTGGTATTTTATTACGATCGTTAGAAACCCAAAGTGTTAAACTCTCTTCCTCTTTAAACACACGACCTGCCATAACGTAAGGTCTAAATTTTAAAGAAGCTATTTTACCGAATTCAGTTTCTATAGTTTCTGTTCCTAAATATCTTAATTTGAAGGCATAATTTTCTTCATCGAAAAACATATCAACAAGAATTTCATCTCCTGCTTTAAGTTTTTCAATTTCAAGTTCATTTCGTAAAAAATAAAAGGTAGATACCATATCTTGAACATTCTTAGGAATATCGAATTCTTTAGATGTCGCTCTCTTTTTATTATTCACTAATGCTTTATTAGCACTCTGATTAAATTCTATTTCTATATCTTTTGTATGTCCACCTTCATCAATTTTACGAATGAATTTATAAGGAACATAAGTCGATTTATCAATATAAGATTCATACAAATCTTCTACCTTAAAGAACCATTTTATAGCTCCTGTAGTCCATCCTTTTCCAACAATATGATATACAGGTTTGCCTTTAAACTCATTATCTTTAACTTCTAAAGTTGCTTCTCCAGCTTTTAGAAATCCGCTGTAACTCATATCAAATTTAAACCATTCACCATTCTGAAAAGCACTTTGGTTTTGAGCAGAGCCTTTATAAAACATACAAACAGAAAACAAAATAAAGACAAGTAGGTTTCTCATGGATTTTAGGTAATTGTAAGTTAAAACTTTACACATATGTATTTAATTATGATAGAATAATTACAATTTCTATTCCAAATGTATTAAAAGTAAGAAACTCCATCAAAATTAATAGAACTCATTTGAAAAATAACATGCATTAAAATTTCATAATTAACATTAAAACCAAAATCCAATATTTAAATACCATACACTATTTTTTGCTTCTGGAGAATATGAATATGTAGCTTCTATAGGTCCTAAAAACGAATCCCACCCATAACCAAGTGCATAACCTGTATAGTCTGGAGAAGTAATCCATTCGCCTGTTCTAAAAACATCATCGCTAATATTTGCTAAGTTGGCTGTTGCCTTAAAATGATGCCGATGAGCAAATTCATAATCTATAGCAAACGAACATTTTACAAAACTATCTCCTGAGATAGATAGCCAATCGTAACCATAAAACGACTTGATATTATTGATTAAATTATTACCATAACCTCCAAATGCAAAGTTTAAATACGGACTTTCATTTTCACCAATTCTAAATCCGCCTTCACCTGTAATTATTGCAGAAAATTTATTACTTAATTTAAAAGCATACCCCAAGTCTGCTTTTGCAATCGAGAATTGTGTAAACTCAATATCGTCTGGGATTGAATAAAAATACAAGTGAAAATCGCCATTAAAATAAAATCCCTCTTTCGGAAAGTATTTATTGTCATAAGAATCGTAATTCAACTTTCCGTAGGCACTAAAATAACTACTCTCTTCAAATACGCGATCCGATGCTTCTGGAGAATCTGTAATTGTTTCAGATGTTATTTTTAAAAATTTATGTTCTGCTCCTAAACTCAGTGCCATATCGCTTAAAAATTGCGTTTGCACATAAAACTGGGTTGTAAAATCTCGTAATTCTGCATCAATTTTATTAACACCTATGTCTTGGTCCTCATCTCTTAAAATAATATCTGTGAATATGTTTTTATTAAATTGATTAAAACGCGAACGCAATCCTATACTCCAATAGAATCCTTTATCGATATAATATTCAAAATTATAACGCAAATTATCTCCTAGAACAAAATCGAAAGACAACACATCGTTCTTCGTTAAAAGTCGCTTACTTGTTACATTCACTAAAGCTGCACTTTTATATAAATCGTCGTAATGCAATGCAAATTTAAGTGCTGTTTTCTGCTGTGTTTCTTTAACATAGGTAATTAAATCATAACCTTCTTTATCTTTAGAACTCCTTAAATCGTAATTAAAACTATCGAAGTTATTAGTCGCAATAAGGTTATTTACACCGCTTGAAAAATCCATATAACTAACACGATGCCCCGTTTTTAACTTTAGTTTTCCCAAAATATAGGCACGTGTATAAGTATTGTTTCCGTGAATTTGAATACCATTAATTGTAATTGAATCCATTTGCTTTCGCTGTGGGAATTCTTTGTGCTTAGTATATTGTTTACTTACAATATCTTTTAAGTCTCCAACTTTTTTATCTGCCGCTAAAACACCATTTTTTATAATATCTGTACCTTGATCGAAAGAAATAACATTAAAGTTTTCAATATTTGGAGTGATATAAATATCTGTATCTTCAACTTTTTTAACCATATCACTCAGCGTTTTATAATTCTGAATTTGATATAGTATTTCGGTAGCCGATTTCAAATCTTTACTTTTAGATAAAGCATCTTGCACGTCTACACCAATAATAACATCAACACCTTTAGCTTTCATTTCTTCTGACGGATAATTATTAACCACACCTCCATCTATATAAACCTTATCTCCAATACTCACTGGCTGAAATAAGGTTGGCAGCGCACCACTAGCCATAACAGCTTGCGCTAAATTTCCGCTTTCTAACTGAACAGCTTCACCCGTTTCCATATTGGTAGCCATACAGAAAAACGGGATTGGTAATTGACTAAAATCGGTAATTCCATTAACATGAAATGTCAATGCTGATAGTAAATTAAATGTATTTTGCCCGCGTGATAATGCCGTTGGTAAACGGACTTTAAATCCATCGAATGGCAAGGTTAATGCATAACGCTCGGAATTCTCACGCTCGTAGAACGTCTTGGTCTCTCGCGGAAGGTTATCTGTAATTATATTATCGAAGTTTATAGTTCTAAAAATAGAATCGATTTCTACACCAGTGTACCCAGAGGCATAAAGCGATCCTACAATAGCTCCCATACTGGTTCCTGCAACATAATCTACACGAATACCCAAGCTGTCTATAACTTTAAGCACGCCAATATGCGCCAAACCTTTAGCTCCTCCACCACTTAAAACCAAACCTACTTTTAAGTCATTAGAATTTTTGACGTTTTGTTCTTGTGCTTGAACAAAACCTCCTATGCATAAAATACTAATAAATAAAATTAGGCGCATGTAATTATGTGGTATGATAATAATTATAAATTTTACTTGCTCTAGACACACCTACAACAGCTTCTAGATCTTTTAATGATGCGTTCGAAACGCGTTTTACAGATTTAAACTGACTTAACAATTCGACAATCGTTTTTTGTCCTATTCCCGGTATGGTTTCTAATTCGGTATTTAGCGCACTTTTACTTCGTCTATTCCTATGGTGTTCTATACCAAATCTGTGCGCCTCATTTCGCAATTGCTGAATAATCTTCAGTGTCTCGCTTTTTTTATCTAAGTACAACGGAATTGGATCTTCAGGATAAAACAATTCTTCTAAACGTTTTGCAATTCCGATAATAGCTATTTTTCCTCGCAATCCTAAATCATCTAAAGCATTTAATGCTGATGATAATTGCCCTTTTCCACCATCAATAATTATAAGTTGTGGTAACGGTTGCTGTTCTTCTACCAAACGTTTATAACGCCTAAATACAACTTCTTCCATAGATGCAAAATCGTCTGGTCCAACCACTGTTTTAATATTAAAATGCCTGTAATCCTTTTTACTCGGTTTTCCATCCTTAAACACCACACAAGCGGCTACTGGATGGGTTCCTTGTATGTTCGAGTTATCAAAACATTCAATATATCTAGGCTCTTCATGTAATCGTAAATCGGTTTTCATCTGTGCCATAATACGATTTACATGTCGATCTGGATCTGTAATTTTAATTTGTTTAAAGCGTTCCATGCGATAATATTTTGCATTACGAAGCGACAAATCTAAAATACGTTTCTTATCGCCTAACTGCGGAACGGTTACCCGAACGTCTTCACCCAAACTCACTTTAAAAGGTACGTATATTTCTTTTGAATTGGAATGAAAACGCTGACGAATCTCAGTTATTGCCAATTCTAATAATTGTTTATCGGTTTCATCTAATTTTTTCTTAATTTCTAGAGTATGTGACCGAATTATTGAACCATATGAAATTTGAAGAAAATTTACATATCCAAAACCCTCGTCGCTCATAATAGAAAACACATCTACATTGCTAATTTTAGGACTAATAATGGTAGATTTTGCTTGATAATTTTCTAAGACTTCAATTTTTTCTTTGACTTTTTGTGCTTCTTCAAATTGTAAATTCGTTGCAAAGTATTTCATTTGATTTTTAAACTGAGCCAAAGAATCTTTAAAATTTCCTTTTAAAATCTCGCGTATCGCAACAATGTTTCTATTGTATTCCTCTATACTCTCATAATCTTCGCATGGTCCTTTACAATTTCCTAAATGATACTCTAAACACACTTTATACTTACCCGATTCAATCTTAGATTCAGATAAATCGTAATTACATGTTCTTAACGGGTACACGCCTTTAATTAAATCTAGCAACGTGTGTATGGTCTTAAAATTTGTGTAGGGCCCGAAATATTCAGAACCATCTTTTATAACACGTCGGGTAGAAAATACACGCGGAAACCGTTCTTTTTTAATACAAATCCATGGATACGTTTTATCATCTTTTAACAACACATTATATCTTGGCTGATATTTTTTTATCAAATTATTCTCCAGAAGTAACGCATCGGTTTCTGTCTCGACCACAATATGCTTAATCTCGACAATCTTTTTTACAAGTACCCGCGTCTTGCCACTGTCGTGTGTTTTGGTAAAATAAGAAGACACTCGCTTCTTTAAATTCTTTGCTTTTCCTACATAAATTATAGTTCCATTAGCATCGAAATACTGATACACCCCTGGTGAAGATGGCAAGGTTTTTAACTGAATTTGTAATGCGGTTTCATCCATATATCAAAGATACTACAACAATTTTAAAACCAATTTCATTGTATAAAATTTAGCATTTAATATTGCGCGATTTATTCAACTTTAAATATCTTTCCCACTTTTTAAAACCATATGGATAAACGCATAATAGGTCGTGTAGATAAATTTGATTTTCCAAAATTAGATTTATTTAATATCGATGTAAAAATAGATACAGGAGCATATACTTCTGCGATTCATTGTTCAGAAATTAAAGAAGAAAACAATACACTGCGTTGCATTTTTTACAGCAAAGGACATCCTAACTTTAGTAGTAAAGAAGTAATATTTAACGAATACACCTTTACAAACGTAAAAAGTAGCAACGGCATAAAAGAAAATAGATATAAAATAAAATCTGAAGTGATAATTTTTGGTAAAACGTACAAGATCAACTTAACTTTAAGCACACGAGACGATATGCGATTTCCTGTACTTATTGGCAGACAGTTTTTAAAACGAAAATTCTTAGTCGATGTTGATCTTCAAAATTTATCTCTTAACTTAAAAGACCAATGAACATTGTAATTTTATCAAGAAACGCAGAGCTTTACTCAACAGACCGATTAGTTGAAGAAGGTGAAAAACGCGGACACCTTATAGAAGTAATAGACCCGCTTAAATGCGACATTATTATAGAAAAGGAAAAACCAACTATTTACTACAAAAATCGTTATTTAGATTATGTAGACGCCATTATTCCACGTATTGGTGCTTCGGTAACATTCTATGGCTGTGCTGTTGTTCGTCAGTTTGAAATGATGAATGTATTCACCATAGTAACTTCCGATGCAATACAGCGTTCTCGCGATAAACTAAGGTCTTTACAACGCCTAAGTAAAGCAGGAATTGGAATGCCAAAAACGGTATTTACAAATTACTCTAGAGATGTAGAAGAGGTTATTGCACATGTTGGTGGAACACCTGTAATTATTAAACTTTTAGAAGGAACTCAAGGTTTAGGAGTAGTTTTAGCAGAAACTAAAAACGCTGCAGAATCTGTTCTTGAAGCTTTTAATGGTTTACAAGCAAGAGTTATTGTACAAGAGTTTATTAAAGAAGCTAACGGTGCCGATTTAAGAGCTTTAATTGTAGACGGGCAAGTGGTTGGAGCTATGAAACGCCAAGGAAAAGAAGGAGAGTTCCGTTCTAACTTACACCGTGGAGGATCGGCTAACATTATTAAATTAAATGCAGCCGAACTAAAATTAGCGGTTAATGCTGCTAATGCATTAAAACTTCCTGTTTGTGGGGTAGATATGTTACAGTCTGCAAGAGGACCATTACTTTTAGAAGTAAACTCTACACCTGGATTAGAAGGTATTGAAGCTGCTACTGGCAAAAATATTGCTAAGAATATAATTAGTTTTATTGAACGAAACGCAAAACGATAAATGATATTTCAGAAGGATATTTTACATGTTTTAGGACACAAAATTCATCCGGGAGAAAGTGCCGAAATTAGTTTCGATGTCGCTAATCTGCACACGTCTTCTAGTGTCGATGTTCCTGTATTTATAGAACGCTCTAAGCGACCAGGGCCAACAGTTTTATTTACAGCAGGAATTCATGGCGACGAAGTAAATGGCGTGGAAATAGTACGCCAAATTATCGCCAAAGGACTTAACAAACCAAAACGCGGTAGTATTATTTGTATTCCTGTAATTAATATCTTCGGATTTATAAACTTAAAACGAGAATTTCCTGATGGCCGTGATCTAAACCGTGTGTTTCCTGGAAACGATAATGGTTCGTTAGCAAGTCAGGTTGCCTATAAATTAATTCACGAGGTTATTCCTTCTGTAGATTATGTATTCGATTTTCATACCGGTGGTGCGGGTCGATTTAATGCACCACAAATTCGAATTATGAAGGACGACAGAGAGCTAGATAATTTAGCAAGAGCGTTTGGAGCTCCCTTTGTAATGTACTCTAAAAATTTAAGTAAATCGTTTCGTTTTACCTGTTCAAAATTAGGGATTCCTATGCTTCTTTTCGAAGGTGGAAAATCTATACATATAGACCAAAACGTTACAAACACAGGCGTTAACGGTGCCAAACGGGTTTTATTTTATTTAGACATGCTTAATGCTAAATTTAAAGTGTCACCACCAAAAAAACCGTGTGTATTTATATTAGAAACCAGATGGCAGCGTGCTAATTATTCGGGTATGTTTAGACCTGCACTAGATTTAATGGGTACCAAAGTAAAAAAGGGAGATATTATTGGTAACATTACGGATCCGTACGGAAAATTTAACGATTATGTAAAAGCAGAAAGTAGCGGCTATATCATTAACGTTAACGAATCCCCTATTGTTTATCAAGGAGACGCCATATTCCATATTACAAGAAAACTCAAACGTGATTTATGACAAAATCAGAGTTACGAAAAACATACAAAGCCAAACGTAAAGCATTATCATTAGATGCGTGCGACGATTTAAGCATCGCCATTTCCAATCAGCTTTTAAAGCTTCCTATTTGGGACAAATCATTCTATCATATCTTTTTAACTATTGAAGAACAACAAGAAGTTAACACCGAATTTATTCTGAATATCCTATCCGGAAAAGATAAAAATATCGTGATTTCTAAGAGCGATTTCAACACCGGACTCATGCATCATGTTTTACTTACAGATGCTACCACAATTAAGAAAAATAGTTATAATATCCCGGAGCCTATAGATGGTATTCCTATCCCAAATTCGAGTATTGAAGTGGTTTTTATTCCGCTTTTAGCGTTCGACAAAAAAGGAAACAGAATTGGTTACGGTAAAGGATTTTACGACAGATTTTTAGAAGCTTGCAATCCTGAAACTATAAAAATAGGATTATCTTTTTTTGAATCTGAAGATGAAATTTCTGATGTTTACGACACTGATATTCCTTTAGATTATTGCGTAACTCCCAATAGGATTTACACATTCTAAAAAAAGGAAAGCACACAGCAGTCAACTGCTTTTTTATGAGTCCTTAGGAAATGCTTTTTTATTAAACACAAGCAACATTACAAAACCAGTACTAATGGCAACATCTGCAACATTAAAAACAGGTTCGAAAAAGGTAAAAAACTTCCCTCCCCATAACGGCAACCATTCTGGCAAATACCCCTTCCACATCGGGAAATATAACATATCTACTACTTTTCCATGAAGTAAAGTATCATAACCTCCAGTTGCAGGAAATAATGAAGCAATTTGGCCATGACTATCGTTAAAGATAACACCATAAAATACAGAATCTATAATATTACCTAAGGCCCCTGCAAAGATTAACGCAATTGCAATAGTTAGTAAATAATGACCATTAGTTTTTACAGTTGAATACAACCAATATCCTATTCCGAAAATAGCAAATATTCTGAATATAGTTAGCGAAGTTTTAGCTGTTCTATCTGAAATGGAGTCGCTAAAATCACTAATTTTAGTTCCCCAAGCCATTCCTTCATTTTCAATAAAATAAATTCTAAACCAGTTAAAAACTGTAACATCCTCACCTAAAATAAAATGTGTTTTTATATAGATTTTACTTATTTGATCGATGAGTAAAACGACAAAAATAAGTATACTGGCTTTTTTTAAGGACATGTTTTTAATTTTCAGTAAAAATAGGAATATTATTCTGTTTTAAATACACTTATATCTCCATGAATAGACTTTAAATTCAAATGGTTTTCTCCAAAATTTAACTTCTGAAGTTTAACAACTCCATGTCTTGAATCCGCACTTACTTTTACGTAATTAGCTTCTACGTAAATATCGCCTTGAACCGTATTAACTGTTGCAGAACCTGAAAAGGATGCTAGCGTGCAATTTCCCTGATTCAACTCGATAAAGGCCGTGTTAAAATCGCCTTGAGCTTCCACACTTGCAATATCACTTTTTATGTTGAGGTTCATGTGTTTTGGCAATTGTATTTCTAATTCAACAGATATTAATTTATGTACACTCAGCTTATCATTATCTGCTTCAAACAGCGGCTGAAATCTTGTAGAAATCATTAAGGAATCATTACTTCTTTTCGCAACCACAACCATATCTTCGTTGTGTTCGCCAGCAATATTAGTCTGAATTAAAATGCGATTTGTTTGAGATGCTGTTACACGTATTTTAAAGCAATTATTACCATCTATTTGCAATGTTGAAAGACCTTGTGCATCAATACTTTTATCGACACGCTTTTGAGCGTTCAATGCCATACAAAATAAAGTGAATATACTTAAAGCAAATAATTTCATATAAAAGCAAAAAAACGCCTTTGCAAAAATGCAAGGCGTTTAATTTTATAAATTTAAAGTACTCTTATTGCATGTTCTTAGCTTCGATACTAAGCGTTGCATGAGGTACTAATTTTAAACGTTCTTTATTTATTAATTTACCTGTAACACGACAAACTCCGTATGTTTTATTTTCAATACGGATTAGTGCATTTTTAAGGTCACGGATAAACTTTTCTTGACGAATAGCCAATTGAGAATTTCTTTCCTTACTCATTGTTTCGCTACCTTCTTCAAACGCTTTAAACGTTGGCGACGTATCGTCTGTTCCGTTATTTAAATCGTTTTGATAAGCACTCTTGATTAAGTCTAAATCGCGTTTAGCTTTTACAATTTTGTCTTGAATTATTACTTTAAATTCAGCCAAATCCTTATCTGTATGTCTTACATTTAAATCTACGCTCATAATATTAGTGTTTTTCTATAAACAACTTGGTTTCAATATCATCAAACTCAATGTCAATCCCGTTGTTTACGTGGTCTATAATTTCTAGTTCGGCGGTTAAGGTTTCTGCCTTAATATATTCTAAATTAGTTTGAATAGCTTTTACAATATCATCATGTTTTTGAAGCTTAACACTTATACGGTCTGTAACTTCGAAACCTGAATCTTTACGTAAATTTTGTATTCTATTTATTAACTCTCTTGCAATTCCTTCTTTCCTTAATGCTTCAGAAATTGTGATATCAAGAGCAACTGTTAAATTTCCTTCGTTAGCAACTAACCATCCTTCAATATCTTGCGATATAATTTCCACATCTTCACGTCCTAAAGTAATACTTTTTCCATTAATTTCAATGTCTAAAGTTCCTGTTTGCTCAATTTTTTTGATGTCTTCCGAGGTCATTTTAGCTATTTCACTAGCTATCAACTTCATATCCTTCCCAAAACGTGGTCCTAAGACTTTAAAATCTGGTTTTATTTGTTTCACTAAGATATCTGACGCGTCTTCTAACAACTCGATATCTTTAATATTTACCTCGTGCTTAATTAAATCGGCAACTGCTAAAATCTCTTCTTTCTGTTCCTTGGTATCTATAGGAATCATGATTTTTTGTAACGGCTGGCGTACTTTAATTTTTTCTTTAGCACGTAATGATAATACTAAAGACGAAATTACCTGAGCACGTCCCATTTTACGCTCTAAAGACTTGTCTATAACTGCTTCATCAAACACAGGAAACTCAGCCAAATGTACACTTTCAAATGTTTCTTTTTGTGTCACTTGTGTTAAGTCTCGGTAAAGTTTATCCATGAAGAATGGCGCAATCGGAGCCCCTAATTTTGCAATGGTTAGCATACAAGTATACAAGGTTTGGTAAGCCGAAATTTTATCTTGTTCGTAATCGCCTTTCCAGAAACGTCTTCTACTTAAACGCACATACCAGTTACTTAAATAGTCTTGTGTAAACTCAGAAATTACACGTGCCGCTTTTGTTGGCTCGTATTCAGCATAATATTCGTCTACACGCTGAATAAGGGTGTGTAATTCTGATAAAATCCAACGGTCTAATTCTGGTCGTTCTGCTAATGGAATATCAGCTTCACTGTAAGTAAATTTATCTAAATTAGTATATAAGCTAAAGAATGAATAGGTGTTGTAAAGTGTTCCGAAGAATTTACGTTTTACCTCTTCAATACCTTCAATATCGAATTTTAGATTATCCCACGGATTTGCATTTGCAATCATATACCAACGTGTGGCATCTGGACCGTAAGCTGTAAGGGTTTCAAAAGGATCGACAGCATTTCCTAAACGCTTCGACATTTTTTGTCCGTTTTTATCTAATACTAATCCATTAGATACTACATTTTTATAGGCTACAGAATCGAATACCATAGTTGCTATGGCGTGAAGTGTATAAAACCATCCACGTGTTTGGTCTACACCTTCTGCGATAAAATCGGCTGGATACGATTCGTTTCCATCAATTTTTTCTTTATTTTCAAACGGATAATGCCATTGTGCATACGGCATAGAACCAGAATCGAACCATACATCTATCAAGTCGCTTTCACGTTTCATAGGTTGCCCTGATGCAGACACCAATGTAATTTGGTCGACAATATTTTTATGCAAGTCTAATTGTGCGTAGTTTTCTTCAGAATTGTTTCCGATTTCAAAACTTTCGAAAATATCGGCTTCCATTACGCCAGCTTCGACAGCCTTAGTCATTTCTGCTTTCAGTTCGGCAACAGAACCAATACAAATTTCTTCTTTACCATCTTCGCTTCTCCAAATTGGTAATGGAATTCCCCAGTAACGCGAACGTGATAAATTCCAATCGTTAGCGTTTGCTAACCAATTTCCGAAACGTCCTGTCCCCGTAGATTTTGGTTTCCAATTAATGGTGTCGTTAAGTTCTACCATACGTCCTTTAACGTCGGTTACCTTAATAAACCAAGAATCTAATGGATAATATAAAATAGGCTTATCTGTTCTCCAACAATTTGGATAACTGTGCTTGTATTTTTCAACCTTAAAGGCTTTATTTTCTTCTTTTAAACGAATAGCGATTTCAACATCTACAGAGCGTTCTGGAGCTTCACCATCGTTATAGTATTCGTTTTTCACATACTTACCAGCATATTCTCCCATTTCTGGTCTAAATTTACCTTGTAAGTTTACTAACGGTACTAAGTTTCCGTTTTCGTCTTTTACCAATAGTGGCGGAATCTCTGGAGTCGCTTGTTTTGCAACCAAGGCATCGTCTGCCCCAAAAGTAGGTGCAGTATGTACAATTCCTGTTCCATCTTCGGTAGTAACGAAGTCTCCAGAAATAATTCTAAAGGCATTTTCAGGATTATCGTTTGGAAGTGCATACGGCATTAATTGCTCGTAAGTAATCCCAACTAAATCTTTTCCTTTGAATTCTTTTACAACGTAAAACGGAATTTTCTTGTCGCCATGCTTATAATCTAACAATGCAGGCTTAGCATCGACTTGGAAAAATTTACCAGCAAATTGTTTTGCTAATAATGGTTTTGCCAATACCACATTCATAGGTTCGAATGTATATTGGTTATACGTTTCTACTAAAACGTAGTCTATTTTATTTCCTACAGTTAAGGCGGTGTTACTTGGTAAGGTCCACGGCGTTGTTGTCCAAGCTAAGAAAAAGATATCGCCTTCGTCTTGTAAAAAGTCTGGTAACGAATCTGCATTAGCTTTAAACTGTGCAACTATTGTTGTATCGGTAACATCTTGGTAGGTTCCCGGCTGATTTAATTCGTGAGAACTTAAACCTGTTCCTGCCTTTGGAGAATACGGCTGAATGGTATACCCTTTGTAGATTAATTTTTTATCGTAAATCTGTTTTAATAACCACCATACGCTTTCCATGTATTTTGGTTCGTAAGTAATATATGGATCATCCATATTTACCCAATATCCCATTTTACGAGTTAGGTCGTTCCAAATACCTGTATAACGCATTACGGCAGTACGGCAAGCCGCGTTATAATCTTCTACAGAAATGGTTTTACCAATATCTTCTTTGGTAATCCCTAACTCTTTTTCCACTCCAAGTTCAATTGGTAAACCGTGTGTATCCCAACCCGCTTTACGCTTTACTTGGAATCCTTTCATGGTTTTATAACGCGGAAAAATATCTTTAATAGAACGTGCTAAAACATGGTGAACACCAGGTAAGCCATTTGCAGACGGAGGCCCTTCGAAAAAAACATAGGGTTCCTTTCCTTCTTTAGTTGTGATACTCTTTTCAAATATATTTTTAGACTCCCAAAAATCAAGAATTTCTTCTGCAACATTTGGTAAGTTAAGACCTTTATACTCAGGAAATCTCATGCTCATTCGTTCTATTTTCTTATAAGAACGCGAAATTAATGAATTTTAAGAAAACAGCGGTGTTAATACTCAAAAAAACCAATTGAAAATAATTGGTTTTTTAAATTCATTTTTTAGTTGTCTTTATATTCGGTTTGAAAGCGTTTTGCCTTAGTTAAAAGCAAATCTTCTTCTTTAGAATCTATATTTGATGACGAGATTATTTTACCTTTATTAAGGTAAATTCGCTTTGCTTTAGCTACAGAAGATTTTACAATTGCAACCACCAAAGCATTATCTTTAAAATAATAGTTTTCGTCTCTAAGGTTTCCTGTTTTTTCTACATTCCTAATATGCACTAAATCACCAGTCTGCTTATCGTAATCCACATAAATTTTATAGGTTCCGATATCTTCAGCACCTTGAAGATCTGTCAAGACCCCATCGGATACCGCTTGCTTTAATGCAGTATTTCCATCGACTTTAGTTGTATAGTCATTTAGAGTTCCAACTAATTCATCTTTATTAATGGTTTTGCGTGTGCCACAGGACAGTATCATGACACTTAATATCGCTAATAAAATTCCTTTTACTTTCATAGGTATGGTTAATCATCTTTATTAAAAATGAAAGGTAAAAGAAAACCCCCGAACGTATTGTCGGGGGTTTTAAAATATTTAACTCAAACGAAAGTACTTACCAGATTTTAACTCTGTTTTCTGGAGCGATATACATCGAGTCACCTTTTTTAATATTAAATGCTTCGTAAAACGAATCGACATTTAAAAGGGGTTGCACGGCACGATTCATACCTGGAGAATGCGGATCCGTTTTAATTTGATTTTTTAACGCATCATCTCTATACAAACTTCTCCAAACAGTAGCCCAAGACAAAAAGAAACGTTGGTCTGCCGTAAACCCGTCTATAGGTTCTGGAATACCATTTTCTTTAAATTTTATTTGTAAAGCATCGTAAGCGGCGTTTACTCCACCTAAATCTCCGATGTTTTCACCTAAAGTAAATTCACCATTAATAAATGTTTCTGGTAACACTTCTAAACTACTGTATTGATCTGCTAAAGCTTTTCCAAGTTTTGTAAACTCTTCTAAATCTTTATCTGTCCACCAATTATTTAAGTTACCATCTTTATCGTACCTAGATCCTGAATCATCGAAACTATGAGAAATTTCATGTCCGATTACGGCTCCAATTCCACCATAATTTACAGCATCGTCTGCTTGATAATTATAAAATGGAGGTTGTAAAATAGCTGCAGGGAACACGATCTCGTTGAAAGATGGATTGAAATACGCATTTACAACTTGTGGCGCCATATACCACTCACTCTTATCTACGGGTTTACCTAGCTTATCGATATCTTCTTTGAAGTTCCAAGCTCTTGCATTTTGTATATTTTGAAGGTAAGACCCTCCATCTTCTACACTTGCAATCTCTAAAGCAGAATAATCTTTCCACTTATCTGGGTAAGCAATTTTTATTGTAGTTGCTTTTAGCTTTTCAATTGCTTTTGCTTTAGTGTCTTCACTCATCCAAGGCAATAAAGAAATTCTTTTTTCAAATGCTTTAATCACATTTTTAATCATTTCTTCTGCTTTTGCTTTAGCTTCTGGTGGGAATTTTTTATCTACATATAACTTACCTAAAGCTTCTCCAACTGTACCATTAATAGTTTGTAATGCTCTTTCTTCGCTTGGACGTTGTTTTTTAGCACCACGTAATGTTTTGCTATAAAATTCCCAGCTTGCATATTCTAGTTCTTGACTTAACATACCTGCAGATCTATTAAGTGCAGACCAACGCAAATATGCTTTCCAATCGCTAACATTGTCTTTTGCTAAAATAGACTGAAGCGCTTTTATATATTGAGGCTGGCTTACAACAACAGTATCTAAATTTTTAGCACCAATACCATCAAAATACGCTTTCCAATCTATAGCCGGAGCCATTTTTTGTAAATCTGTAACCGCAGTTGGGTTATATGTTTTTCTTCTATCTCTTAATTCTACTTTATCCATTTTAGGTTCAGCCAAACTGGTTTCGAACGCTAAAATTTGTTTAGCTTGTTCGTTCGCAACTGCTTCCGTATCTCCTAAAAACTGAAGCATTTTTGTAATGTATGCTACATATTGTTCTCTTTTTTCTTTAGAATCTGCGTCGTCTTTAACATAATAATCACGATCTGGAAGTCCTAAACGGCCTGTCCCTAAGCTTCCAACATTTTTATTACTATCTTTTGCATCTGCACCTACTCTAAATCCAAAAAACCCAGCACCTCCTTGAGGCTCCATTTCAATTAAATAAGCCTCTAAATCTTTAACATTGCTTATTGCATCAATTTTAGCTAAAACAGGTTTTAAAGGATCGATACCTGCTTTATTTCTAGCTACAGTATCCATAATTGTTTCGTAAAGAAACACTGCTTTTTCTTGATCTGAACCAGGAAGTACTTGCACTTGCTCTAGATCTTTATTATCTGACATTGCCGATTTTAAAATGCCTAAAACATCTTCGTCTGTTTTTTGTCTTAATTCATCGAAACTTCCCCATCGTGATCTATCATCAGGAATGGTATTGTTTTTTATCCAATTTCCGTTTACGTATTTAAAAAAGTCATCATTCGGTTTAACCGAATTGTCCATATAATCTAAATTGATTCCGGGCACAACGTCTTCTTTTACTACCTCTGCCGTTTCTTTTTTGGCCTCCTCTTTACAAGCTGTTAAGCTTCCAAAAGCAATGGCACCAAGCACAGATAACTTTAAAATATTAGTCTTCATATATTTAAGTTTGAATTGATTTTTTAAAAATTAAAAATAAGTGAACTTACACAATGTATAGTCTCCATTTCTCTTAAAAAGTTACTCGAAATTTGAATTATTTAGTAAAATCACACAATTAGATCAACTAAATCTTCAATTTTAGAAATTAATTGAATCTTTATCGCCTTAGGTTTAAGAGAGATTTTATTATACTTAGATACAAAAATAGTTGAAAATCCTAGTTTTTCTGCCTCCTGAATACGTTGCTCAACACGTTGCACAGGACGAATTTCTCCGGACAAACCAACTTCTGCAGCAAAACAATAATCTTTGGCCAAGGCTTCATCTTCATTAGAAGATAAAATAGCAGCAACTACCGCTAAATCTATCGCGGGATCATCTACAGTAATTCCTCCTGTAATATTTAAAAACACATCTTTTGCACCTAATCTAAATCCGGCACGTTTTTCTAAAACAGCCAACAACATGTTTAACCGTTTGGCATTAAAACCTGTTGCCGAACGTTGTGGCGTACCATAAACCGCAGTACTAACCAACGCCTGAACTTCAATCATTAACGGGCGCATACCTTCTAGAGTTGCAGCAATTGCATTTCCACTTAATTCTTCATCTTTTTTAGATATTAGAATTTCTGAAGGATTAGAAACTTCTCTTAACCCAGAACCTTGCATTTCATAAATACCAAGTTCGCTAGTCGATCCAAATCTGTTTTTATTAGCCCTTAATATTCTAAACACATGATTGCGGTCGCCCTCAAACTGAAGTACCGTATCTACCATATGTTCTAAAATTTTTGGGCCAGCTATATTACCATCTTTAGTAATATGCCCTATAAGCACCACTGGCGTAGAAGTTTCTTTGGCGAATTTTATAAGCTCTGTAGTGCATTCTTTTATTTGAGAAATGCTTCCAGAAGACGACTCGATATAATCGCTATGTAACGTCTGAATAGAATCTACAATAACAATATCGGGCTGCAAGGCTTCAATTTGCTTAAAGATATTTTGCGTTTTAGTCTCTGTTAAAATATAGCAGTTGCTATTATTAGGATTAATGCGTTCGGCACGCATTTTTATTTGTTTCTGGCTTTCTTCACCAGACACATACAATGTTTTATAAGGTAGTTTTAAAGCTACTTGAAGCAACAATGTACTTTTACCTATCCCTGGCTCTCCTCCTAAAAGCGTTAGAGACCCTGGTACAATTCCGCCACCTAATACACGATTAAATTCTGCATCGAAGGTGTCTAACCGCGCTTCTTTCGAGGCATCTATTTCGTTTATTAAAAGTGGAACAGAAGTCCGTTTAGCTGTGTTTGAATTTGGTGTTTTCCAATCGCTTTTTTCAGGGGTCTGAATTACCTCTTCAGCTATAGTATTCCATGCTTTACACGAATTACATTGCCCTTGCCATTTGGCGTATTGCGCTCCACAACTCTGACAGAAAAAGGTTGTTTTTACTTTTGCCATTAATATCCGAAATCTGCTTTAAGTCGGTTTGCACGTTCAATCATATCGTCTTTCGTTAATCCTGCAATTTCATCGAAAATGTAAGACGATTGATAAGTTTTCATTGCTTTTTTAGGCTGATTTGTTTCTTCGTAATAACGTGCAAGATAATACTGACCTAACATGGTTTCTGGATATGATTCTCTCGCCATTTTACCTAACTCTTGAAAATCTTTATATTCAGATTTCTTTTCAATTGCTGCTGCAATAGCTTTATAATCGTTTACCAAAATGGTTTTTTCTACACCATACAACTCTTTAATAGACTCGTATTTTTCTTTTAAATAATCGATAGCCGGCTCGTTAGACGCCATAATATCTTTATCGAATTCTTTAGCAGTGATAGGCTGGTACACGTAAAAAATACGTTCTAATGCTTTTGGAATAGCTTGGGCAACTACAGAGTAATGTGTTAAACCTTCAAACTTATCAAAATCGTATTGTAAATAATCGTTATCTATATTCTTTAAACTATTGTTTAATAAATCTGTTCCATTTAGCACTGGCTTAAGATCATCTGTAGTAGTTGCTAAATAATAAAATGTTCTTTTATCAATTTTACCTAAACGGTCTGGAATATATCGCGTCATATTCGGAGCCAATTGTGGACTTATCACGATATACGATTGAAATAAAGGTTTTTCTTTTAGCAAATAATAGTTAATAAAATTGGCAGTGGCACCGTGACCTATTGCTAATTTAAAATCTTCTGTTCTGTATTTTTCTTCTATATACGGAATTAATTCCATCCCGATAAATTCGAAAAACTTAGCACTACTATCTATTGGTAATGAATTTTGCTCAGAGAACATGGTGTCGTAATATCTATCCTCAACCTCATTTATTCCTACAACAATAACTTCGGGAACATCTTCCCAATATGAATAATAATCTATGTTCCCTGCAACAATTTCAAACAGGTAATCACCATCTAAAACAATTACTAAAGGGTATTTTTTATCGACATTTTCGCTATAATTTCTAGGGAGTTGAATTTTAAGTTCTCTTGTTGCCGAAAGTTTTTCAGACCGAATGGTTTCATAAATAGCTTGGGCAGAGACAAATTGACAAGAAAATAGTAAAGCAAATAGGTATAATAGTCTTTTCATTTTTAACACGGTTAAGTCTTACGCAAGGTATGAAAAATACCTTTTTTGTTGAAAAAAATCTATTTGATAATGAAACTTTCTTTAAAACCCCTATTTTAAGGTTCTTTTTCTATTAAAAATGGGAAGTAATAATAGTGACAATCCGCCACAAATAATAATTAAAATGGTTTGAGAAGACCACATAATCCAACCAAAAGCAATGCTAGGACCTTGAGCAATTCCGAATAAAGAAAACGCTGCATAAACCGCAACTGGATAAGACCCAATTCCGCCGTTAGTAGCAGCTATACTGAAGCTTGCCGAAATAAATCCGATTAAGATAGCTCCAATAGAAATAGGTTGTAAACCATTTAAAGCAAACGTAGTAATATAAAACATGAGCACATACATAGCCCAAATAAAAAGTGTGTGACCAATAAACTGCCACTTTTTCTTCATTTTAAAGATGCTTAATGCTCCTTCTATCAAACCAGCCACAAAGGTTCTAACTTTTATTGCTAAACCAGAACGACTCTTTCTAATATAAAACAGAAACGCCAAACCCAACACCGTTAGAGTAACCAAACCCGTAATTACTTTAGGCAAATCGAACTTAGAAAGAAAGAAATTGAAAATAAAATCGAACTGAAGAAATAAGGTCACCAAAATGATTACCATCATCACGATTAAATCGGCAATACGCTCTGCCACCACAGTACCAAAACCTTTATCGAAAGGCACACCTTCGTAAGTCGTTAAAATAGAAACCCGAGCAACTTCTCCTGCTCTAGGAATGGTATAATTTATTAAATATCCAGCAAAAACAGCCATAATACTGTTAGACATTTTTACTTGATACCCCATAGGCTCAAGCATAAACAACCAACGATACGCACGAGACAAATGACTTAATAAACCTAAAATAGATCCGAGAAAAATCCACCAATAATTGGCATTTTTAAAATACACTAGAAGCTCATCTAAAGAAACTTTAGACAACGAATATGCTATTAAAAAAACTCCCAATAAAATTGGGAGTGAGATTTTTAATATTTTGGATATTTTAGGATTCAATAATTATATAAGCTTATTGGTTGCTTCGTCTGGAAAGACCAAAGCAGGTTTAAATGTTTTAGCGTCTTCCAAATCCATAATACCATAAGTAATTAGTATTAATACATCTCCTGGAGCAACACGTCTAGCAGCGGCACCATTTAATGTAATTTCTCCACTATTTCGTGGTCCAGGAATAGCATAAGTTTCTAAACGTTCACCATTGTTATTATTTACAATCTGAACTTTTTCACCTTGAATAATGTTTGCTGCATCCATTAAATCTTCATCGATAGTGATACTACCAATGTAATTTAAATCTGCTCCAGTACATTTAACTCTGTGAATTTTCGATTTTACTACGTGAATTTGCATGTGGCAAAGTTAATTAATTTAGTGCTAAATTATCTATTAATCTTATATCGTCTGCATATACTGCTACAAACGCGCGATAAAGTGTATTTTCTTTTTTGTTATCTATAGTTTCTAGAGTATTTATATCTGCAATAACAAAATATTCCAACTCTAATAACGGATGGTTTTTAAACTGACTCTCAACCCATTCCATTACATCTTTAGCACTTTCTGTGCCAAACTTGATTTTAGAAGCTTTCAAGGTTTCATAAATAAATGGCGATGCTTCTAAATATTCTGGTGTTAAACGCACATTTCTAGAGCTCATAGCTAAACCACTATCTTCTCTTAAAATCTCGCAAGGCACAATGTTTACAGGCACATTATGCTTCTCTACCATCTTTTTTATAATGGCTAATTGCTGAAAATCTTTTTCGCCAAAATACGCATTATCTGGAGTAACAATTTCAAACAATCGTTTTACAATGGTTCCAACACCGTCAAAATGTCCTGGTCTGAATTTCCCTTCCATTTTGTGCTCTAATCCATCGAAATCGTATTCCACAGACTCTACCTTGTCTTCATAAACATCTTCAACAGCAGGCGCATACACTAAAATATCATCAGATGCTGTTTTCAACAAGGCAACATCACGCTCCAATGTTCTTGGATATTTAACCAAATCGTCTGGATTATTAAACTGAGTAGGATTTACGAAAATACTCACTACCAACGCATCATTTTCGTCTAAAGCTCGCTGTACCAAAGACAGATGTCCTTTGTGCAACGCGCCCATTGTAGGAACCAATCCCAAAGTCTTACCTTGAGATTTTAATAGTTCTATTTCCTTTTTTAATTCCGATTGTTCTGTAAATATCTTCACCTTTAATAAAAAATTAACGGGGGCAAAGTTATTATTTTAGTAGCAATCTGCATAAAATTTTGTAATTTTGCGTGTTTTTTATTTTGAATTCTCAAAAGCCCAGTAATTTATGAAAGATAAGAGGATATTATATGTATCATCTGAAGTAGTTCCTTATTTACCTGAAACAGAAATCTCTTCTATGTCGTTTGAAACGCCTAGAATGGTAAACCAACAGGGTGGACAAATCAGGATATTTATGCCTAGATATGGAAACATTAACGAAAGGAGACATCAATTACACGAAGTTATAAGACTATCTGGAATTAATCTAGTAATTAACGACTTAGATATGCCGCTTATTATAAAAGTAGCATCTATTCCTAAAGAACGTATACAAGTATATTTTATAGATAACGACGAATATTTTAAACGTAAAGCAACTCTTACAGACGAGAATGGTGCTTTATTTTCTGATAACGACGAACGTGCTATTTTCTTTGCAAAAGGTGTTATAGAAACCGTTAAGAAATTAAATTGGTCACCAGATATTATACACGTACACGGTTGGTTAGCATCTTTACTTCCATTGTATTTAAAGGAATATTTTGCAGGAGAACCTTTATTTAACGACAGTAAAGTTGTAACATCTATTTACAACCAAGGTTACGAAGGCACGTTAAATAAAACGATGTCTGACAAAATTAAATTCGACAATATTAATGATGATGTTGTTAAAACGTTAAGCGAGCCTACATATAACAACTTAATGAAAGTAGCTATCGATTATTCCGATGCTCTTATTATTGGTTCTGAGGATATTTCTAAAGAAATAACTACACACTTAGACAATTCTAACAAACCTGTTTTAGGATACAAGAACAAAGAAGAATTTGGCGAGGCGTATTCTAACTTCTACATGAATGAAGTTTTAAAATAATTCGTTTTACTTCATAAAAAATATATGAAAAAGATTTTACAAGTCATTAAACTATCTAGTATACTTCTAGTTATACTAACAGTTTTAATAGCGTGCGATAAAGATTATAATTCTATCGGTACAGACATTGTTGGTAATAAAGATTTTATTACCGACAGTATAGAATACCCGATTATTGCTTACTCTAAAAAAGTAAAACCAGTACAAACTAACGGTTTATCATCAAATTTATTAGGTGCCTATAACGATCCAGATTACGGAATCACTACAGCAAGTGTAGTTTCGCAAATGTACCCTAATACATACAGCCCTTATTTTGGAATAAACCCTGAAATCGAATCCATAACTTTAACTTTACCATACTATTCTACAGCTGTTGAAGTTGACGACGAAGGTGGAACAACGTACAAGTTAGATTCTTTATACGGAACCGCTCCTATTAAATTATCGATTTATCAAAACACGTATTATTTAAGAAGTACGGATCCAAGTTCAGATTTTAACGAAAGTCAGTTGTATTACTCAAATGCAAATGAAACCATTAATTTCGACAACTTTAAAGGAGAACTTTTATACAGTAACACAAGTTTTTTCCCAAGTAACGAAGAAATTGTAATAGAAGAATACGACGAAGACACCGAAGAAGATGTTGTAACTAGCCGTTTATCGCCTAGACTACAAGTAGACCTTCTAAACACCAATAACTTTTGGGAGAAATTAATTTTCGACAAAGAAGACAGCCCTGAGTTAAGTAACCAGAACAACTTTGTAAATTACTTTAGAGGTATTTATATTAAAGCTGAAACTGTAGATAATGATGGAAATCAAATCTTAATAAACTTCGATTCTGGAGATGCAGAAATTGCTATAAAGTATAACTACACTACCGAATCTGACACAGACGCAGAAATTTTTGAAGGCGAGTACACTCTTAAATTTAATACAACAAGAATTAATCTGTTTGAAAGTGATATAAATTTTTCTGATGGTAATGCTCTAACAGGAGACACTAATTTATACTTAAAAGGAGGTGAAGGTTCTATGGCTGTTATAGATTTATTTCATGGTCCAGATGAAGATGGAGATGGTGAAGCAGATAGCTATTTAGACGAATTTTTAGCCCAAAAAGATAAGTGGTTAATTAATGAAGCCCAATTAATTGTTTACGAAGACGAGAGTCAAATTAACACCGCAAACGACAATCATACGTACGACAGATTATATGCTTACGATGTAAATAACAATCTCACTTTAATAGATTATTCTTTCGACCAGACAACAAATACAGGTGATCCTCTATATTCTAAAATTTCGCATTTGGGCCAACGTTTAGATACAGACGGTAACTATAAGTATAAAATACGCATAACAGAACATGTTAAAAATATTTTAACAAAAGATTCTACAAACACAAAAATTGGTTTAGTTTTATCAACTAATGTAAATAACACTCTGACTGCCGACTTATTAGGTAGCGAAGGTGAAGAGGTAACAGGGCTTCCAGAAGGAGCAATTTTATCTCCTAAAGGAACGGTATTACATGGAAGTAATTCCAATGTTCCTGAAAATTTACGTGCTAAATTAAAAATTTATTACACCGAACCAGAAAACTAAAAAATTATGTGTGGAATAGTAGGATACATAGGTCATAGAGAAGCTTACCCAATAGTAATTAATGGACTTAAACGATTAGAATACCGTGGTTATGATAGTGCAGGTGTTGCAATTTATAACGGTACTGAGCTAAAAATATGTAAAACTAAAGGTAAAGTTTCTGATCTTGAAGAGCTCATCAATGAAAAGTTTGATACCAGTGGCTCTGTAGCTATTGGACATACACGTTGGGCAACTCATGGGGTTCCAAACGATGTAAACTCTCACCCTCACTACTCCAATTCTGGAGACTTAGTAATTATCCATAACGGAATTATTGAAAACTACGAGTCGATTAAAAAAGAATTAATCACTAGAGGTTATACTTTTGAATCGGATACAGATACAGAAGTATTAGTAAACCTGATTGAAGAAGTATTAAAACAAGAAAAGAACTTAAAACTTGGAAAAGCAGTACAAATTGCTCTTAATCAAGTTGTAGGTGCCTATGCAATCGCTGTTTTCGACAAAAAGAAACCTAACGAAATTATTGCTGCCAAATTAGGAAGCCCGTTAGCTATTGGAGTTGGAGAAAACGAGTTTTTTATTGCAAGTGATGCCTCTCCATTTTTAGAATTCACAAAAAACGCAATCTACCTAGAAGACGAAGAATTAGCAATTATTCGTTTAGGAAAAGAGATTAAAGTTAGAAAAATAAAAGATGACTCATTAGTCGATCCTTATATTCAAGAACTTCAATTAAATATTGAACAAATTGAAAAAGGTGGCTACGAGCACTTTATGTTGAAAGAAATTTACGAACAACCTAATGCGATATTAGACACCTTTAGAGGTCGTTTATTAGCAAATGAAGGTATAATTAAGATGGCCGGAATTGAGGACAATATGAAAAAATTCCTTAACGCCGATCGTATTATTATCGTCGCTTGTGGAACATCTTGGCATGCTGGACTGGTTTCAGAATATATATTCGAAGATTTAGCGCGCATACCTGTTGAAGTAGAATATGCTTCAGAATTTAGATACAGAAATCCTGTTATTACAGAAAAAGATATTGTAATTGCCATTTCACAATCTGGAGAAACAGCAGATACTTTAGCTGCTATTAAATTAGCGAAATCTAAAGGTGCATTTGTTTTTGGTGTATGTAATGTTGTAGGGTCATCTATAGCTAGAGAAAGTGATGCGGGAGCATATACTCATGCAGGTCCAGAAATAGGTGTTGCTTCTACTAAAGCATTTACAACTCAAATTACGGTCTTAACTTTAATGGCATTACGTTTAGCTCGAGCTAAAGGAACCATGTCAAGCTCAGATTTCCGTCGTCATTTAATTGAGTTAGAACTTATCCCTGAAAAAGTAAAAAAAGCATTAGAATCAGACGCTTACGTAGAAACGGTAGCCGACATTTATAAAGACGCTAAAAACTGTTTATATTTAGGAAGAGGTTACAACTTCCCTGTAGCTTTAGAAGGCGCTTTAAAATTGAAAGAAATTTCTTATATACATGCTGAAGGATATCCTGCAGCAGAAATGAAACACGGACCTATTGCTTTAATTGATGAGCAAATGCCAGTTATCGTGATTGCTACTAAAAAAGGACATTACGAAAAAGTAGTCAGCAATATTCAAGAAATTAAATCTAGAAAAGGAAAAATTATTGGAATTGTTACCGAAGGAGACGAAAGTGTAAGAGACCTTGCAGATCACGTTATCGAAGTGCCTGATTGTTCAGAATCTTTATCACCATTATTAACAACGATTCCACTGCAATTATTATCTTATCATATAGCTGTAAAACTAGGTAAAAACGTAGATCAACCTCGTAACCTAGCAAAATCTGTAACCGTAGAATAAATAATATATTCTATTACTTATAAGCAAAGGCATTTAGAACGGAAGTTCTAAATGCCTTTTTTTGTACATACCAATCTTAAAAGTAAATTACTAAATAATCAAACTACTCGTCATTAAATTACGATATTGTTAATATAGATGTCTTTTTATTAGTAAATCATATTTTTTCTATAGTAAAAAAATGTATATTGCTAAACAAACACTTTAACTAAACTCGTATATGAAAAACATCCTTTCTCTTCTGGCCGTACTTGTTTGTAGCTTAACCTACTCACAAACAACATTTTCCGGAACCGTATTAGATGACAACAGTCAACCGCTCCCTGGTGCTAGTATAATAATTGAAGGTACTACAACCGGAACCGTTACAAATTTCGACGGTAATTTTAACATTACTACAGATAGAACCCCACCTTTTAAAGTTAATGCAAGCAGTGTAGGATTCGACCCTATGGTACTTGAAGTCACTTCCTCCAATCAAACTTTAAATTTTATCCTTAAAGAAGGTACCGTTTTAGATGAAGTTGTTATTTCTGCATCACGTACACCAGAACGTATATTCGAATCACCTGTAACTATTGAACGTTTTGGACAGACAGAAATTAAAAATACAGCATCTGCCGATTTTTACGATGGATTAGAAAATTTAAAAGGTGTAGATATAAATACTAACAGTTTAACTTTTAAATCTATTAATACACGAGGTTTTGCATCTTTTTCTAATACACGATTTATGCAATTAGTAGACGGCATGGACAATTCTACACCCGCATTAAACTTCCCATTAGGGAATTTAGTTGGAATGACAGAAACAGATGTGTTAAGCGTAGAATTACTTCCTGGAGCTTCTTCTGCATTATATGGTGCCAATGCATTTAATGGTATTTTATTTATGCGAAGTAAAAATCCGTTCGATTACTCAGGAATTAGTGGTTACGTAAAACAAGGTGTAACTTCTCAAGAAGCCGCTGGAACAAATTCGTATACCGATGTTGGAGTTAGAATTGCTCATAAATTCAGCGATGTTTTTGCAGCCAAGGTTAATTTTGGCTGGCTAAAAGGTACAGATTGGGCTGCAAATAATTATACAGGTAAACCAGGAACAGGTGCAACTAGAGCATCTGCAGATTACGATGGTTACAACGTGTACGGAGACGAAGTTGCTACAAATATAAAAGCCGCATCTGGAGGACTAGGAATCATTCCAAACATGAATGTAAGTCGAACAGGATATTATGAAACAGATTTAACCGATTACAATGCCGAAAGCTTAAAGGCCGATTGGGGATTATATTTTAGACCATGGAAAGATGATTTCGAGATATCTTATGTTGGAAAAGCAGGAACGGGAAACACCATTTACCAAGGAACAAACCGATACAACATTGCAAATTTCTTTCAACAACAACATAAATTAGAAGTGAAAAACGATAATTTTTTTGTTAGAGGATATATCGTTGCAGATAATGCCGGAGACTCTTACGATATGGTTTTTACCGGAATTAACATTAACAGAACGTGGAAAAGCGACCAACAATGGTTTGGCGAATACATTCAAACCTATGCAGCTGCGACATTAGGCGGAGCAACAGATACACAAGCACATGCCGATGCAAGAGCCGCAGCAGATCAAGGTCGTTTAATTCCTGGAACAAGCGAATTTAAAGCCGCTTTCGATAAAGTGACTAGTGAACCAGATTTAACTAGAGGCTCTCAGTTTAAGGACGCCTCTAAATATTACCATTCAGATGCGAACTATAATTTTAGCCATTTAACAGATTGGGCAGAAATTCAAGTGGGTGGTTCTTTTAGACAATACGATTTAAATTCGTCTGGGACCATTTATACCGATAGCGATGGCTCTATTAAATATAACGAAATAGGATTATACACCCAACTTCAGAAAAAATTCTTAGCTAATGAAGCTTTAAAACTAACAGCGTCTTTACGTTACGATAAGTCTGAATTATTTGATGGTTTCTTCTCTCCAAGACTTTCTTTAGGATACACCATGGGAGAAACAGACAACCACAACATAAGAGGCTCTGTACAATCCGGATTTAGAAACCCAACAACACAAGATTTATTTATTGGCTTAGATTCAGGTCGAGCAATATTAGTCGGTTCTGCAGAAAGTAATTTAGATAGAGATATAAGAACTTACGATGTAAGTGCAAGCGGACAAGCTTTAGGACAACCTGCAACAGTTAATGTAGTAGGGAGAGCTGCTTACGAAAATGCTTTCAGCTTAAATTCTGTTCAAAATGGCGCTCCTGTTGCCACAAATACCGATATTGTAAAACCAGAACAAGTTTTATCTTTCGAAATTGGATATCGCGGAAAAATAGATGGTATTATTATCGATTTTAGCACCTATTACAACAAATACAAAGATTTTATTTCGAACGAAACAGTGCTTGTTCCTTTTTACGGAACTGCTGGAGACAATGGTTTATCGCTAGCAGCAATTCAAAACGGCGATTATGAGGCGTATCAAACCTATACAAACTCGGCGGCCGATGTCGAATCTTATGGTGCTTCTGTTCAACTGTCTACTAAAGTTTTTAATTCTTATGATTTATCTGCCAATTACACCTTTACAAAACAAGAATTCGATCAAGCGGCATACCCAGATTTCAGAACCAATTTTAATACACCAGAACACAAAGTAAAAGCAAGTTTCGGAAACGTTAATCTATTTACAAATTTCGGTTTTAATGTTTCTTGGCGCTGGAGTGATGCCTATTTATGGCAATCTACCTTTGGAGACGGAGACATTCCTGCATATCATACTATAGATGCGCAAGTAAACTACAGAGTTCCATCTTTAAAATCTTCATTTAAATTAGGAGCAACAAATCTATTAGGCGATGAATATTATACTGCCATTGGTACAGGTTACATCGGCTCTATGTATTATGTTTCTTGGACAATTAACAACCTATAACACTTAACACATGAAAGTAAAATATATTTGGTTAGCAGCCCTTTCCCTTACATTTGCTGCTTGTAATAACGACGATGACAACGCTATAGATGATAATACTGTTATATATCCTGAGTTAACTGCAGGAACTGCCGATTTTTCAAATTATGTATCTATAGGAAACTCCTTAACTTCTGGATATACCGATAACTCTTTATTTATTGCTGCACAGGAAAATTCATTCCCCAAAATGCTCTCAGAAAGATTTGAGTTAGCAGGTGGTGGGACATTTACACAACCTTTAACTAACGATAATTATGGTGGATTAGCCGCTGCAGGAACACGCCTTCCTGGGTTTAATCCAAGATTAGTAACCACTGGAGGTTCTCCGCTATCATTAGAATCTGTTATTGGTCCAGTTACAGTAACTACAGATATTGTATTGAACAACCCTACAGGTCCTTTTAACAACATGGGCGTTCCTGGCGCTAAAAGTTTTCACCTCCTAGCTAATGGTTACGGAAATATTGCAAACCTTTCTGCAGGACTAGCAAATCCTTATTTTATTAGAATGACAGGTAGCACACCGGATGTATCTATGTTAGAACTAACCATGGCACAAAACCCGACCTTCTTTTCACTTTGGATTGGTAATAACGATATTTTAGGCTATGCTACTAGTGGCGGAGATGGATCAAACCCTATTACAGATGGCCCAACCTTCGATTATGTATACTCTACTTTAGTTAACTCATTAACATCTGCAGGAGCAAAAGGCGTTGTAGCCAACATACCGTATGTAACAAGCATTGCACATTTTACAACCGTACCATACAATCCTTTAGACCCTACAAACCCTTCATTCGGACCATTAATTCCAACACTTAACACTGTGTATGGTGCTTTAAACCAAATATTCGATGCGTACGGACAATCGCAACGTAATATTGTATTTACAGAAACTAGTGCAAATGCTGTTGTAATTAAAGATGAAAGTTTAAGCGATATGTCTGCTGAAATTTCAGGAGCCTTATTAGCAAGTCCAACATTTCCTGCATTTTTAGAATCTATGGGTTTACCAGCAGCTGCCGCTCCTATTGTAGCACCTTTACTAGGCTCCTTTTATGGACAAGCAAGACAAGCAACCGAAGACGATTTATTTGTATTGCCTAGTAGTGCCGTTATTGGAACTATAAATCAAACTATGGCAGATGCATTAATAGCTCAAGGATTATCAGAAAATATAGCGAATCAATTTTCGGCTGAAGGTATAACTCTTCCGTTAGAAGATAAATGGGTTTTAATTCCTTCTGAACAGACTGAAATAAAAACAGCTACAGATCAATTTAACAGTACAATTAAAACTATAGCAGACCAAGCAGGTTTAGCACATGTAGATGCAAATTGGGTGTTACAACAAGTTGCAAATCCAGGAGGTTATGGTTATGGAGAATTTATATTGAACTCGAATTTAGTAACGGGTGGTGCGTTTTCATTAGATGGAGTACATCCTACATCTAGAGGATATGCCTTAATTGCAAATGAATTTATGAAAGCAATTGACGCTACTTACGAATCGAATTTTGAGGCTTCAGGAAACTTTACGAACCTTGGAGATTACCCAACAAACTATTCTCCTTTACTTCAATAATTTAAATATCACTTAAAAAACCAAACGTCTTCTATTTGAAGGCGTTTTTCATTCATAAAAAAGATAAAAACATATTTCTTTTTAAATATAAACTATTATATTTGCAGCGCGAAAAAATAGTTATTTTTCAAGAAATTTAAGCAAAAATCTATAAACATTTAAGTAATGTCAAAAATTACAGGTAAAGTTGCACAAATCGTTGGTCCAGTTATCGATGTTGTATTCGACTCAGAAGGAGCTCTTCCAAAAATTTACGATTCATTAGAAATCACAAGACCTGATGGTACACTTCTAGTATTAGAAGTACAATCTCACATTGGTGAGGACACTGTTCGTACAATCGCAATGGACTCTTCTGATGGATTAAGTAGAGGAACAGAAGTAGTTGCTACGGGTTCACCAATACAAATGCCAATTGGAGATGATGTTTACGGTAGACTTTTCAATGTAATTGGAGATGCTATTGATGGTTTAGGAAACTTGCCAAAAACAGGTGATGCTGGATTACCAATCCACAGACAAGCACCAAAATTCGAAGATTTATCAACGTCTACAGAAGTTTTATTCACAGGTATTAAAGTAATCGACTTAATTGAGCCTTACGCAAAAGGAGGTAAAATTGGTTTATTCGGTGGTGCTGGTGTTGGTAAAACAGTATTAATTCAGGAGTTGATTAACAATATTGCAAAAGGTCACGGTGGACTTTCAGTTTTTGCTGGAGTTGGAGAAAGAACTCGTGAAGGAAATGACCTTTTAAGAGAGATGTTAGAGTCTGGTATTATCAAATACGGAGATGACTTTATGCACTCTATGGAAGATGGAGGATGGGATTTATCTAAAGTAGATAAAAACATCATGAAAGAATCTAAAGCAACATTCGTATTCGGACAAATGAACGAACCACCTGGAGCACGTGCACGTGTTGCATTATCTGGTTTATCTATCGCAGAATATTTCCGTGATGGTGCTGGAGATGGTCAAGGAAAAGACGTTCTTTTCTTCGTAGATAACATTTTCCGTTTTACTCAAGCTGGTTCAGAGGTATCTGCATTATTAGGTCGTATGCCTTCTGCCGTAGGTTACCAACCAACATTAGCTACAGAGATGGGTGCTATGCAAGAGCGTATTACATCAACTAAAACAGGTTCTATTACATCTGTACAAGCGGTATACGTACCTGCAGATGATTTAACTGACCCTGCTCCTGCTACAACCTTTGCTCACTTAGATGCAACAACTGTATTGTCTCGTAAAATTGCTGAGCTAGGTATTTACCCAGCGGTAGATCCATTAGATTCTACTTCAAGAATTTTAACAGCAGATATTTTAGGAAAAGAACATTACGAATGTGCACAACGTGTTAAGGAGTTGTTACAACGTTACAAAGAATTACAAGATATTATTGCTATTCTAGGTATGGAAGAATTATCTGAAGAAGATAAATTAGCCGTTGGTAGAGCAAGACGTGTACAACGTTTCTTATCTCAACCATTCCACGTTGCAGAACAATTTACAGGTATTCCAGGAGTTTTAGTAGATATTAAAGAAACTATTAAAGGTTTTAATATGATTATGTCTGGTGATTTAGATCACTTACCAGAAGCAGCATTTAACCTTAAAGGTTCTATTGAAGAAGCTATAGAAACTGGAGATAGAATGTTAGCGGAAGCATAATTGGTTGTTAGATATTAGTTAATGGTTAATAGACATTTGACCAGTAACGAATAACTAAAAACAAATAACTAAAAAGAATATGTATTTAGAAATTGTATCGCCAGAGGCCACTTTATTTAGTTCGGAAGTAGATGCCGTTACTGTACCTGGTGCCGATGGAGAGTTTGAAATGCTTAATCATCATGCGGCTATAGTATCACTTTTAACAGCTGGAACTATAAAAATTAAAGTACATAGTCAGCCACATTTAGAGTACAACGCATTACATCCAGAAGTTACTCCACATGTATCAGACAATAAAACATTAACGCTTAATATTAAGTCTGGAACTTTAGAAGCTAAAGACAATAAAATTATAATCTTAGCCGATTAATACTTTTATTACTTATATATAAAACGCCTACTAAAATTTATTTTTTGAGGCGTTTTTTGATTTACTAAAAGATTAAAGATTAATTCACCAATCAATTTAAAATCCGTATTTCCTATAGTAATAAATCACACTCTTTTAATAACATTGGTCACAATGCCCCAAATCACAAAATCGTTTGCATCTGTAACCTGTATTGGGCTATAATTTGGATTTTCAGGTAGCAGCCAAATTTCATCGCCATCAACCTTTAATCGTTTTACCGTAAATTCTCCATCTAAGAAACATACAGCAATTTTATTATGCGTTGCAGATAAACTTCTATCTATTACCAACAAATCGTTATCATCTAGCCCTGCACCTATCATAGATTGTCCGCTAACACGTGCAAAGAAAGTAGCCTCCTTATTTCGTACCAACTCAGCATCTAAGGATAAACGTTCTTCTTTAAAATCGTCTGCTGGTGATGGAAATCCAGCTGAAATTCCTGAATCCACAAAAACGGCTCCAGAGTCTAGAACAATCTCTGGTGTGAAAAAGGTTAAATTTTGAGTTTTATGTAACATCATTTTACAATAATAATATCGTTAATATTGGTTGTATATTTTGGAGACAAGCGCTCTTGTTTCATTTTCCATGTGCGTTGCAAATCTTGATTTCCTAATTTAATAGCATGGCCTTTATACTTTGTATTTAAAGCATCTATAACATGCATTAAAGGTTTATGTTTCGGATTTTCTGAAGCAAACAAATCTAACTGAAACGCATCGTTAGGCACTAAACCTGTAACCACAACACCAGCCCGTTTATATTTTACTCCTGGTTTAAATAGTTGTTTTACAGCAGCAACAGCTTGCGTGCTTATGAGCAAAGACGAATCTGTTGGATATGGTAAGGTAATCATTTTACTACCATATTCACGTACTTCATTTTTTTTATGTCGATCGCTACTTAATTCTACAATAATCATATGACAACTGCTTTTCTGTTTCCGCAGTTTCTCTGCACAACTAGTAGCAAATGTAGAAATACGTTCGATAATGTTATCGATATCAGAAAAAGTACGTTCGAAACTTCTTGTGGTTGCAATAGATTTTTTAGGAGACGGTTCTTCTAAACTCAATGTAGGATATCCTAATAAATCTTGTTTAAGACGCCATTCTACTATAGAAAATTCTTTTCTAATAAATGCATCGGAAAGTTGAGTAAAATCGAAAGCAGTATGACAATTTATTAGTTTTAATCGTCGTGCTAAGCGTCTGCCAATTCCCCAAACATCTTCAATTTTAAACCATTTTAAAGCTTTAATTCTAGAAGCTTCAGAATCAATTAAAAAGACACCTTTTGTATGCTCTGGAAATTTACGTGCAATTTTATTAGCGACTTTAGAGAGCGCTTTAGTTGGAGCAATTCCTACACAAGTAGGAATACCTGTCCATTTTAAAATGCGCGAACGCATATCGTGACCACAAGACTTAAAATCGAAGTCTTTAAAGCCTTTAAATTCTAAAAAAGCTTCATCTATACTGTATACCTCAACATCTGGAGTAAATTGCTCTAGTATACGCATAACACGCGTACTCATATCTCCATATAACGGATAATTAGAAGAAAATACCTGAACTTTATTTGCCTTAAAAAAAGACTCATATTTAAAAGCGGGCGCACCCATAGGTAATTGCAACGCTTTTGCCTCGTCGCTACGCGCAATAACACAACCATCGTTATTTGATAAAATAGCAATGGGTTTTCCGCGTAAATCCGGATTAAAAACCCGCTCGCAAGACGCATAAAAATTATTACAATCGACTAAAGCATACATGCGATAAAGGTACATGTTTTTCATATATTTTATTCGCCTGCGTCTTACATTAGAATGTTAAACCTTAATAAAAATATTCTTTCTATATAAATAATACCCCAAGCCTAAATAACATAAAACAACAGTTAAAGCATACAATAATGAAGAAAAGTTTGCAGCTAACGCATCGTGAACGAATAAGGTCTGATACAACCAAGAATGTATGTTTTTACCCACACCTACAGGAATTTTATAAAATATTTTACTAATTAAGCTAGATAGAAAATAGACTGTAATTGCGTTCATACCCGCATATTTAAAGAGTGCACCAAAATGCCAACCTTTAACATCGACTATATAATAAATTAGTCCTAATATCATGGTCCCCATACCCGCAGTAACAAGAACAAAACTACTGCTCCAGAGTGCTTTGTTTATAGGAAAAACTAAATCCCATAAATATCCTAAAAGCACACCAACCAAGCCCATTGCTACAAGTTTTATAGCTTTATAGGTCGTCTCCGAATCTAAAAACTTCCCTACTAGCACACCTAAAATACTGGTTACAATTGCTGGAAATGTTCCTAAAATACCTTCAGGATCATAATCGGGTTTCCACATATGCTTTCCTAAAACTTTTAAATCGATATAATTAGACCAATTATTCGGAGCTCTGTCAAAAGTTGGTAAGGTACCATCTGGAAACGGTACAAATCCTAAAAACATCCAATATCCTAGCAAAACAGTGATTGAAATTCCGATTAAAGTTTTCCAATTACAATTAAGATATAACCAAGCTGTAACAAAAAATACTATTCCTATGCGTTGCAGTACACCTGGAATTCTAATTGTTTCTAAAGCTTCGAAAAATGGCGGTATTGGAGTAAATAATTTTAAAAACAACCCCAAACCAATGAGTTTTAAACTTCGAACAGCTACTTTTTTATAAACGTCTACAGAAGCCGTTTTATTCTTATAGGCGTAATAGATTGAAATTCCGACAATAAATAAAAAGAATGGAAAAATTAAATCTGTAGGTGTTAACCCATGCCAATCGGCATGTAAAAGTGGCGCATACACATTACCCCAATCTCCGGGTGTGTTTACTAAAATCATCGCGGCAATGGTAATGCCGCGAAGTAGGTCTACAGATTCAATACGTTGTTTCATTATCCTATGCTTTTTTTAATCCAACTTTATGTCCGTACACGGCATAAAATAGAATAAACACATAACACGGAATTAAAATCCAATATCCTGAAGTTGCAGAGTTAGCCATAGCTGTCGCTTGATCTACACCTTGAGTCATTAATTCCTCTTTTTTACCATCGACTAATAAACCATATAATGGCGGAATAATAGCTCCCCCAGAAATAGCCATAACTAATAAGGCCGAAGCTGTTTTAGTAAATTTACCCATACCTGTTAACGCTAAAGGCCAAATTGCTGGCCAAACTAGAGCATTCGCAATACCTAAAGCTGCAACGAATAATACTGAAGTAAATCCGGTAGTATTTAAAATACAAAGTGAGAAAATAATTCCTAGAATAGCACTAACTTTTAAAGCCAACACTTGACTTACATATTTAGGAATTAAAAACACACCCAACGCATAAGTTGCTACCATAGCTAACAATGTCATTAGCGTGAACGATTTGGCTTCTTCACCAGGCATTCCAAGAGATAATCCGTAAGAAATAATAGTATCTCCGGCAATAACTTCTGCACCTACATACACGAATAAAGCAAGTACACCTAACCATAAATGTGGAAATTGAAAGATGCTTGTCTTTTTTACAATTACTGATCCAGATGTAGCTTCTTCTTCAACCTCTTCGGCCTCAACATGTGGTAACGGCGCTTTTGTAATTAACGCCGCAAGTATAAATAACACAACAGCCATAATAATATACGGCGTTACAACGCTATCGGCCATTTCGTTAAGCAACGTTGTTTTTTCATCTAAAGACACTCTGGTTAATCTTTCATTAATTTCATCGATACCAGATAATAAAATTGCACCAAAAATTAAAGACCCTAAAGCACCTGCTATTTTATTTGCAATTCCCATAATAGCAATACGTTTAGCAGCACTTTCCATAGGCCCTAATATTGTTATATACGGATTAGAAGCAGTTTGCAACAATGTCATTCCCAAACCTTGAATAAAGATTCCGGTTAAAAACAAGGTATACGTTCTAGCTTCGGCAGCAGGAATAAAAACCAAGGCACCAACACCCATAACAGCTAAACCTAAAGACATTCCTTTTTTATAGCCTACTTTTCCTATAATATAAGAGGCTGGTAAAGCCATAACAACAAATGAAATATAAGATGCTGAAGCTACTAAATACGATTGCGCATCTGTAAGCTCGTTTATGGTTTTCATGAAAGGGATTAAGGCACCGTTAATCCAAGTAACAAATCCGAAAATGAAGAACAATCCGGCAATAATTAGTATAGGCACTAAAGAAGTATTCTTCTGTGCCGCGTGTGTTTCTGCGGTTTTAGACATGATGTTTTAGTAAGTAATTATTTAATTAATATGTAGTTGTTTTAATTTAAGAATCTTCATTTTTAAAGATACGCTCACGTGCAATTTTTACGTAATTCCTCCCAATTGGGATTCTACGATTAGCAATTTCAATAGTATTTCCTTCTACCGATTTAATTTTATTTATAGAAATGGTATAAGACCGATGTACGCGTAAAAAGTTAGATTGTGGTAACTCTTCGGAAATAGCGGTTAAAGATTTATGAACCACATAATCTCCTAAAGAGGTTATCACTTTAATGTAATCTTTAAGGCTTTCTATATAGAGAATATCATTTAAGTTCACCTTAATTAACTTCTTACTTACCTTAAGAAAAATATGAGGTTCTTGTTGTAAGTTTAATTCTGAAGTTGCATTTGTTATATAAGCCTGCTGGTAGACCTTATTCATGGTTTTTAGAAAGCGATTAAACGGAATAGGTTTCACTAAATAATCTAACACATTTAACTCGAAACTTTTTACTGCATATTCGCGATAGGCTGTGGTAAAAACTATTAAAGGTTTATAACTTAGGTTTTCAATAAAGGCAAAACCACTTAATTGTGGCATATTAATATCTAAAAAAATGACGTCGATTTTTTCTTGTTCAATAATAGGATATGCTTTTAAAGGATTATTAAAAGTCGCCACGATTTCTATGTGATCGAAATTCTTTAAATGATCCTCTATAACTTTAATTGCTAGAGATTCGTCGTCAATTATTAAGCATTTAATTTTCATCGAATGGGAATTTTTAAAAACAGGTTATATGTATTATCCCTAATAGTAGTTTCTAATACATAATTGCTACCAAACAATAAATTTAATCGCCGCTTGGTGTTTGCAATACCTATACCTTGTTCGTTTGTAATATCGGAATTAGAATTGAAACTATTCACTAAATTAAACTCTAAATAATCTTTTCCTTTGACTTCAAAACTCATTGCCACCGTTACTTTGTCACTATTTTTTAATCCATGCTTAAAACTATTTTCTATAAACGTTAAAAACAGTAATGGCGGCACCTCAACATCTTCAATATTTCCAGTGATGTCTGTTTCAAATTCTATACTATCGTTAAAACGCAAACGGGCAATATCTATAAAGTTATTAATATGATTTATTTCTTCAAACAAATCGGCTTTAGAACTATTAACTTCATATAGCACATATTGCATCATATCTGATATTTTTATCACCAATTGCGGAGCATTATCAGACTTAGATAAGGTTAGCGCATATAAATTATTTAAGGTGTTAAAAAAGAAATGTGGCTGAATCTGTGTTCGTAAATATTTAAGCTCTGTACTTAACTGTAACTTTGCTAAAGCTTCATTACGTTGCTTTTCTATACTCCAATCGATAAGCAATTTTATAGCAGACACAAACCCGATAACATATAATTCGCCTAAAACCACGGCCACTATATGGTTTAGTTCTAAAAACTGTCCAGAACTCCCTGCCTCTGGCCAAATATTTTTGGTTACTAAAACGTAATTTAATCCCGTTCTTACCAAATACACCATGGCCAACATAAATATCAGCCAGAACAAATAACTCCAATAGCGCTTACGCAACACTAATTTCGGAATTAATATATATACATTAATATAAACTACTATAATATGTATAGGGAACTCTATTAAATTGGATTTCAACGAATACCAATAATCATTAAAGTAACTTCCCCACCTTATGACATTAAACATAAAGTATCCCAACCAAAATAGGATGTGATATTTTACTGAAATAGATTGTTTGACATCAATTTTAAACAATGCAACGTTTTTTAGAATTCGATGATAATATTTTAAAGAAAAAGGGTAATCATTAAGCAATTTTAATAATATAATAGTTAATTCACAATTAAATTCACCTTTCTTTATTTCACGAAAAACGCTTATCTACCACTTAATGTTATTTATATGTTAAATCGTGTCGTTTAGATATTTAATTTCAAAATAAATTTGAGGAAAGTAAACATGAATCAAACACCTGAGATTTAACACTAAAGGTTTTGTTTATAGTTAAGAAGTAATAAAAACAAATTCACCCTAAATACAGAAAGACTAAAACTAGAAAACATATTTTTTTTAGAATCACAAAAAGGCTTCCTCTAATTATTAGAGTCTTACAATTGAGCAATGCAACACACAAAAAAACACTAGACATCTAATTATCAACAACTACACAAACTGCTTATTAATAGAATTACAATTAATATAATAAACCTCAACTTGAATATGCTGTACTCATATTAGGCGAACAATACACCTAACATCAATTTAAAATAATTCAACGTTTTTAGTTATTTCATAATAATACTTCAACAAAAAGACTAAATATTAAAAAAATTAAACAATACCATAATCATTCTCTAACTATATTCACCTTTTAGCATTTTATACAAAACGCTTGTCCATGGCTTAATGTTATTTATATGTTAAATCGTGTCGTTTAGATATTTAATTTTAAAATAAACATAAAAAGAAATAAACTTGAATCAAATAACAGAGACTAAACAATCAAATTATGAAACACTTTTTAAGAATGACCTTCTTATTTTCTTTATTGTTCTGTAGCGCACAAGCAATGCAAGCGCAAGACAAGGAAATTAAAGGAACTGTTACCTCTAAAGTAGACGGCATGCCGATCGCAGGGGTAAATGTTGTGGTTTTAGGCACATCGAATGGAACACTAACAGATTTTGATGGGAACTATACATTAGACGCCAGCCTAGGAGATGTATTAAAATTCTCATATTTAGGAATGACAACCTCTCAAATTACGGTTGCTGCTTCAAGTACTTATGATGTACAATTAGATGAAGATAGCGAGCAATTAAACGAAGTTGTAGTAACGGCTTTAGGTATCAAGAAAGAGAAAAAAGCCTTAACGTATTCTGCTCAAGAAGTTAGCGGAGACGAATTAACACAGGTAAAACAAACCAACCCAATTAACAGTTTATCTGGAAAGTCGGCAGGTTTAACTATTACAAAAAGTTCTTCTGGTTTAGGAGGCGCATCTAAAGTGGTATTAAGAGGAAACTCTTCTACGTCTAACAATGACCCGTTATATGTAATTGATGGTATCCCGATGTTAAACAGCGGAAACGGTTCTAACGGAAACGAGCCTGGTACCGATATTTTTGGTAGCCAAACAGGTAACCGTGATGGTGGTGATGCTATGTCGTTAATTAATCCAGACGATATTGAAAGCATGACTATCCTTAAAGGTGCTTCAGCTTCGGCTTTATACGGTAGCCAAGGGGCTAACGGTGTAATTTTAATTACTACTAAAAAAGGTAAAGATGGTGCTCTTGCAGTAAACTTCAACTCAAGTTTTACGGTAGACAATGTAACTTCATTACCAGAGTTACAATCTGAATATCAAAGTAAATCTGTTGGACAGCCAATTGCAGAAAATGGTCGTGTTGCAGATGCTAAATCTTGGGGAGATAAAGCTAGCGGATTAAGTAATGATGCTAAAGATTTTTTCCAAACAGGATTCACCTCTATTAACGCTTTATCGTTAACCGCAGGAAACTCGAAAGCTCAAACGTATTTCTCTTACGCAAATACAGTAGGTGAAGGTGTTATTCCAGAAAACAGATTAACACGTAACAATATTACATTAAGAGAAACTGCAGCATTCTTCGACAATAAAATTGAAGTGTCTGCAAGTATTAACTTATCGGATCAACGTATATGGAATCGTCCAACAAATGGTTTATACTCTAACCCGTTAACAGCGGTTTACCTTAATCCTGTTGGAATTAGTAGAGATATGTACAAAGACAAGTACGAATATTTCAATACAAACTTAAACCAAATGGACCAATATGCTTCGTCTTTCGATGAGAACATACAACAAAACCCATACTGGTTAATTAACCGTAGCCCAAGTAAAGATATTGCACAACGCGTATTGGCTAATGTATCTGTAAAATATAATGTTACCGAAAATTTCGCTTTACAATCTAGAGGAAGTTACGACAAGTCTTTCTTTACATTCGACAAAAGACAATATGCAGGAACAGACCCAGTAAACTCTGGAGATAATGGACGTTATGTTTTAGAAAAAACAGAAAACACACAACAATACATCGACTTAATAGCATCGTATAACAAAGACTTGTCAGAAAACTTTTCTTTCTCTGGTCTTTTAGGAACAAGTTTAACAAAATACCAACTGGGAGATCAAATTTTATTAGACTCTGGTCGTGATGGTGTAGGTCTTAACTATCCTAATGTATTTACAATTGCAAACTTTGCAACTACAAATAACATTAAACAATCGGTTTTAAACAGAGAAGTACAATCGGTTTTCGGATCATTAAACTTAGGATATAAGGATATGTTATTCTTAGATGTTACTGGACGTTCAGACTGGTCTTCTACCTTAGTACATACAGATTCAAATTCATTCTTTTATCCTTCTGTTGGTTTAACAGCGGTATTAACAGAAATGTTCGATATGCCAGACTTTATCTCTTTCGCTAAAGTAAGAGGATCTTACGCAGAGGTAGGAAAAGATATTCCGGTATACGCTACTATTCCTTTAAACTCAATAAACAACACAAATACAGGAATTGGTACTGCCCCTTTTGCTCCTATTGAAGGTGAGACATTAGAGCCAGAAAGACAAAAAGCTTACGAAATTGGTACAGAATGGCGTTTCTTTGGTAACCGTTTAGGTTTAGACTTCACATACTATAGTACGAATACTTACAACCAAATTTTCTACATCCAAGCTGAACCAAATCCAAACGGATATGCACAAAACATTGTAAATGCTGGGGAAATTTCTAATAAAGGTATCGAACTTGTATTAAACGGAAAACCTGTAGTTACAGATAACTTTACCTGGAATACAGCTATCAACTTTGCTAAAAACGATAACGAAGTGATTGCAGTGCACCCATCATTACAAAACGGTGAAGCTATTATTACTGCTCGTGGTGTAAATGGTTACGAGTATTCTTTAATTGAAGGAGAAGACTTTGGAAGTATTAAGGCGCGTTCTTTAGTTAGAGACGAAAATGGCACACCAATAATTAACTCTTCTGGAACACTATTAAGCACAGATTTCGAAACTGTAGCACATGCTCAACCAGACTTTACATTAGGATGGAATAACTCTTTTGAATTTGGAGACTTCCACTTCAATTTCCTTATCGATGGTAAATTTGGAGGTGATGTTGTAAGTGTTACTGAAGCTGTAAACGATAAATACGGTGTATCTCAAGCTTCTGCAGATGCTAGAAATAACAACGGCGGAATGATAAACGTTGTAGACGAAAGTGGTACTGCTTCTCAAATCGATGCACAAACGTATTACAATGCAATTGGTGGTAGAGATGGTATGTTAGGAGAATATGTTTACGATGCCACTAACATTAGCTTACGTGAATTATCTGTAGGGTACAAATTAAATTTAAACGATAGTACGATAGATAACATTAACTTCTCTCTTATCGCAAACAACCTTTTCTTCATCTATAAAGATGCGCCTTTCGACCCGAATATTGCAGCAAGTACAGGAATGGGATTACAAGGAGTAGATATTTATAACCAACCTTCTACAAGAAGTATCGGATTAAATGTTAACATAAATTTCTAAGAAAAATGAAAAATATATTAAAATACACATTGGCATCTGTTGTTGCCATGAGTTTATCAAACTGTACTGGAGATTTTGAAGATATAAACACAAATCCAAACGGAATCTCTCAAGAAAGTTTAACACAACAAAACAACCATATAGGATCTCGATTTTCACCAATGTTTTCAAATGTAATTCGTGTAGAGCCAGCCTGGAACTACCAATTACAACAAAACTTGAATGCAGATATCTTTTCAGGATATATGACTTCGCCTACACCTTTTGCAGGAAACATAAACAACCAAACCTATAGTTTAGTAAATGGTTGGAACGGTTTTATTTGGAGCGATGCTTACGATGCTAACGACGGAAATGGTGTTATGCCTTACGCTCGTGAAATCACCCAACAAGTAGAGATTTCTGGAGACCCAAACGGGATTAAATTTATTTTCTTATCTAACATCATTAAAGTTATGGCCATGCATCGTATTTCAGATGTATTCGGACCAATACGTTACTCAAAATTTAACGATTACGATACTACAGGACAATATGATTCTCAAGAAGAAGCTTACAATGCATTTTTCGCAGATTTAAGTGAAGCTATAGATGGTCTTGAACCATTTATAGAAGATGCACAATTTACTGCTTTCGACCAATCATCTCTTGGTGGAGACATTGGGCAATGGAGAGCTTTTGCTAACACATTACGTTTACGTTTAGCAATTCGTGTTTCTAAAGTAAATCCTACTTTGGCACAAACTCAAGGTGAGCTTGCATTATCTAGCAACGCTGGATTATTAGAATCTCAAGACATGTTAGTAGATATGGGTGGCTTTGTGCATCCCGTATTAACAATTAGCCAGGTTTGGGGAGATATTGCCATGAGTGCAGAAATGGAATCTATCTTAACTGGATTTAAAGACAACAGAATTTCAACTTTATTTAACGCAGCTTTAGACCCTAGTCTAGGAGCGTACAAAGGGATTCGTCAAGGTATAGAAATTGAAGCAAAAAGTGAATATGGAAGCCACTCGCCTATTGGCTCTGCCGTAAGTGGTTCTAATAAAATCTGGATGACTGCTGCAGAAGTAGCCTTCTTAAAAGCAGAAGCTGCCTTAAGAGGTTGGGCTGGTGCTGGAGATGCTAAAGCAAATTACGAAGCTGGTGTTCGTGCTTCTTTTGCACAATTTGGAGCCTCTGGAGTTGATGCTTACTTAGCAGATACAACAAGTACACCTGCAAATTTTGTAGACGCCTTAAACCCAGATAACAATATTGCTTACAATTCAGATGTTAAAATTGCATATAACGAAGCAGGTTCTAAAGAAGAGCAATTAGAACAAATTATAACTCAAAAATGGATTGCTATGTTCCCTGACGGACAAGAAGCATGGAGTGAATTTAGACGTACGGGTTACCCTAGATTATTCCCTGTAGTTGTTAACAATAGTGGAGGAACAATAGACTCAGACATTCAAATTCGTCGAATCAATTTTGTAGACGTAGAGAAAAATACAAACGGAGCAAATGTAGATGCTGCTGTAGGAATGTTAAAAGGTCCAGACACTGGAGGAACAAGATTATGGTGGGACACTGGAGCATCTAATTTTTAATCCCGAATTACCGAATTATATAAATTGATTAAGTGTTGATTAGTTCACAAAGTAAACGGGAGTTGAGTCCCGTTTACTTTATCAAAAAAAAATTAAAATGAGAGTAGATAGTACTGATATAAAAAGTATAGCCTACACGGAGGCTGGAAAATTTGAAGAAACCCGTTTTGAAAAAATTCATAACGTAATTTTCGACTCTTCAAATGAAGCATCAATAATTGTTGCTGAAGAAATAGCTGCATTAATCAAAGAAAAGGAGGAGTTAAATCAGCCTTGTGTATTAGGTCTGGCTACAGGATCTTCTCCTATAAAAGTGTATGAAGAACTAGTTAGAATGCATAAGGAAGAGGGCTTAAGTTTTTCTAATGTAGTCACCTTTAACTTAGATGAATACTACCCTATGGGGAAAGATAATATTCAAAGTTATTTCTACTTCATGCATGAGCACCTGTTTAATCATGTAGACATTCTTCCTGAAAACATTAACATTCCAAACGGAATGGTAAGTGCAGACGATTTATATCAATATTGCATCGATTACGAGTTAAAAATTAAATCGTATGGTGGCTTAGATTTTCAACTTTTAGGAATTGGACGTACTGGACATATTGGTTTTAACGAACCGGGTTCACATTTAAATTCTGGAACCAGAAGTATTACGCTAGACCACGTTACAAGAGCGGATGCTGCGCCTGCTTTTTTAGGTATAGATAACGTACCAAGAAAAGCCATTACCATGGGAATTGGTACCGTAAAAAGCGCAAAACGTATTGTATTATTAGGTTGGGGTTTAAACAAAGCTAAAATCCTTAAAGAAACTATTGAAGGCGAAGAAACTTCAAGCGTACCTGCAACCTATTTACAAGACCACGACAATACTACTTTTGTTATAGATAGCGAAGCATCATCAGAATTAACACGCGTAAAAACACCTTGGCTGGTTGCTTCTTGCCGTTGGACAGACATTTTAAAACTTAAAGCTGTGGTTTGGCTTAGTGAACTATTAGGTAAACCTATTTTAAAATTAACAGATAAAGACTATAACGACAACGGAATGTCTGGCTTGTTAACCGAAGAAGGTACGGCTTACGATTTAAACATAAAAATGTTTAACAAACTACAACACACAATTACAGGATGGCCTGGAGGAAAACCAAACGCCGATGATTCTCACAGACCAGAGCGTGCTAATCCTGCTAAAAAACGTGTTATTATTTTTAGTCCGCACCCAGACGACGATGTTATTTCTATGGGAGGAACTTTCGATAGGTTAGTAGAACAAGGTCACGAGGTACATATTGCTTACCAAACCTCTGGAAACATTGCTGTTTCAGATGAAGAGGCTTTAAAATTTGCTGAAATTATCTGCAAATTAAATCCAGATAATTCTGAAGCTAAAGCGATAATAGACTTTCTGCAAAGTAAGACAGACAAGGATATCGATTCGAAAGCATTGCGACAATTAAAAGGCTTAATCAGACAAAGTGAATCTTTAGCCGCAACACGCTATTTGGGTGTAAAAGATGAAAATGTTCACTTTTTAAATCTACCGTTTTACGAAACTGGAACCATTAAAAAAGGGAATTTAACGTCGGACGACATCGACATTGTTACATCTTTAATTGAAGCTGTTAAACCTCATCAAATTTATGCAGCAGGAGATTTGGCAGATCCGCACGGCACTCATAAAGTGTGTTTAGATGCGCTTTTTGAAGCTATAGATGTGCTTAAACCAAAAGCATTCATGAACGATTGCTGGGTTTGGTTATACCGTGGTGCTTGGCACGAATGGGAATCTTACGAAATAGAAATGGCTGTGCCTATGAGTCCGGATCAGGTACTTAAAAAACGTCATGCTATTTTCTATCACCAATCTCAAAAAGATGGTGTCATGTTTCAGGGCGACGACTCCAGAGAATTTTGGGTTCGTGCAGAAGACAGAAATCGCTTAACAGCCAAAAAATATAACGATTTAGGGCTTGCAGATTACGCTGCTATTGAAGCGTTTAAACGTTATCATTTCTAAAATAGAATGAAAAAATCACTTTTAATAATTTCAGTTTTAATCTGTTTGTCTTGTAAAAACACTCCTGAAAACATACCAATTTCAGGAACTTGGAAAATGGTTTATGCTGAAATTATTGAAAATGATACTATTCAAATTAAAGATTTACAACATACCGAGTTCATTAAAATTATCAATGACTCACATTTTGCTTTTTTCAATCAGAATATAAATTCTAATGCACATTTTTACAGCGGTGCTGGCTCTTACGTTTTAAACGGACGAGACTATGAAGAGGTTTTGAGTTACACCAATTCGGAAGCCATTAAAAATCAAACATTTTCTTTTAAAATTCAAATGAAAGGAGATACGTTAATTCAGACTGGAATAGAAAAAATCGAAGCCGCAGGAATTAATAGAACCATTACAGAAAAGTACATTAAAATTAATTGAGCCTTAAATAAGACACAATGAAAAAAATCATATTACTATTAATAATCATAACCTTTAACAGTGCTTTGAGTCACGCTCAAGATGCATTAGCAAGTACATATGATTTGATGCCTTGGCCAAAAAACATACAGGATACGAAGCAAATCCTTCCTATTACTGAAAACTTAACTATTTCTATTGACGGTCCTGCACAAGACCGTGTACACTTTGTGGCGACCTCTTTTTTAAGACGCCTTTCTGGTAGAACGGGTGTATTTATTAATTCAGGTTTCCCAACTTCAGCAAAAGCTAATCCCAATGCAACGATTAAAATCAGCTATAAAAACGAAGGAAAACTGACTATAGACAACGACGAATCGTATCAATTAAACGTTTCAAATTCTGGTGCAACTATTACCGCAAACACAGATATCGGGGCTTTAAGAGGAATTGAAACCTTGTTACAACTTACAAGCAACGATGCTACTACATACTACTTTAAAGGCGCTTCAATTTCTGATGCTCCTCGTTTTGTATGGCGCGGTTTAATGATAGACGTATCTAGACATTTCCATCCCGTACATGTGATTAAACGCAATTTAGAGGCTATGGCTTCGGTAAAAATGAATGTATTTCACTGGCATTTAATAGACGACCAAGGGATTCGTATAGAATCTAAAGTGTATCCGCAATTAACAGATTTGGCTTCAGACGGGTTGTTTTACACCCAAAACCAAATTAAAGACGTGGTAGCTTATGCTTCAAAATTAGGAATACGCGTCATTCCAGAAATAGATGTCCCTGGACATGCCACAGCTATACTCACAGCCTTTCCTGAATTGGGAAGTAAACCGGGAGCCACTTATAGTGTAGAGCGTTATTCAGGTGTGTTCGACCCGACATTAGATCCTACAAACGACAACACTTATGTTTTTTTAGAAAATCTATTTACTGAAATCGCACCACTCTTTCCTGACACTTACTTCCATATTGGAGGCGATGAAAACGAAGGAAAACACTGGGATGCTAATGAAAATATTCAGAAATTTAAAAAAGCGCATAAACTAAAAACCAATCACGATTTACAAACCTATTTTAATATTAAGCTTGAGAAAGTTTTAAATAAATTAGGCAAAAACCTAGTGGGTTGGGATGAGATTATGACGCCAACCATGCCAACAACAGCTGTGATTCACTCTTGGAGATCGGAAAACGAAGGCCTTCCAAAAGGAGGTTCATTAATTGAGGCCGCTAAACAAGGCTACAACACCATTTTATCTAACGGGTTTTATATAGACCGTATGGAATCTGTGATAAAGCACTATCAAAACGAACCAATTGGCGATATCCAATTAACAGCAGAAGAACAAGCACGTATTCTAGGAGGAGAAGCAACCATGTGGAGCGAACTTACCACATCGGAAACTATAGATTCTAGAATTTGGCCAAGAACAGCAGCCATAGCAGAACGCCTTTGGTCGCAAAAAGATGTAAACGATGTAGATAATATGTTAAAGCGTTTAGACGTAATCAGCTACCGCCTAGAAGAATTAGGTATAACGCATATTAAAAACAAAGCTGTTCTTTTAAGAAACTTGTCGAATAATCAAGATATTTCTTCTTTAGAAACACTAATGAATATTTGCGAACCACTTAAAATCTATTCAAGAAATCAAGGCGGAACAGAATACAAAACCTTCTCTCCGTTTCGATTATTTGCAGATGCTTGTACTGTAGATGCTAAAGATGCCGTTAAGTTTAACCGCTTAGTAAAAAGCTATATGGCATCACCTACCGAAAACACTAAAGCAGAACTTATAGTGTATTTAAAACAGTGGTCTAAAAATCATGAGACATTTTCTAAATTAGAAAAAACACCCCTTTTAAATGATTTAGATTCATTGTCTAAAAACCTCTCTGAAGCGTCATCTATTATACTTCAGAAACTAACGAATACCACGCTTTCTGATTCTGCCAAAGCGCAACTACAAAACAATTTATCGGTTTTAAAACAAGATCATGTAGATGTTGAGGTTGCTATGGTAGAATCTTTAGAAGCACTCTCTAAATATAATTAATAGTTCATTTGAATTAGTTTGTTTGTAACCCCCGATATTTTTGGTTCATATCGGGGTTTTTGCATTACATATTAAAAACTAAAACGGTTATTATTCATCTTAAGAAATTACGGTATCGTAACTTAATTTTAAAGCTTGAACAACATCTGCAATTTCCGCTTCATCTAGGTGTCCAAACCCAAAACGAATAGCACAGGTATTTTTATCTTGATATAGCATCGTTTTCGGGATAAAAACATTGTTCTTTTCGGAAACTTCAGCAAATTTAGCTAACGAAATCTCAGGTTTAAACTGTAACCAGATAGCTAATCCGCCTGAAGGAATTTCGTATTGAATACTTTTTTTAAAAGACATTGAAAGATGATGAATTAAACAATCACGTCTGCGTTTATAAATTAGAATATTCTTTTTTATTAAACGATTAATCTCCCCTTCAGAAATTAATTCAGACAACATTTGCTCTTGAATTAAATCGCCTTGCTGATCGAGCAACTGTAAATAATTTTTTGTTTCTGAAATTAAATTTTCTGGTGCTACAACAAATCCGGTTTGAAAACTAGGAAACAAAGATTGCCCCATTTTTCCAAGGTAAATGACCAATCCATTTGCATCTGAACTCGCCAACGGCAACATGGCAGAGCCTTCGAATTGAAAATCGTAATCGAAATCGTCTTCAATAATAGCAAACTTATATTGCTTTGCTAACTGTAATAATTTTAAACGACGTTGTGCACTTAAAGTAATTGTTGTAGGATAATCGCGTTGTGCACAAATATAAATGCACCTTATGCTCCCTTTTACAAAATGCGTTTTAATATAGTCTACATCTAGCCCATCTTCATCTACAGGAATTGTTTTAATGATTGCTCCTGCTTGTTGAAATATCATATTCGAAGCATAATTACTTAAACGACCAACCAAGACAATATCGTTTTGCTTAATAAGCAACTGAGAAACAATATACAGACTCATTTCTGTACTTCGCGTACTGATTAGGTTCTTCGGTTTTATACGAAAACCACGAGTGGCATTCAAGTAATTACTAAGTTGGGTTTCAAACTCAGAATAAGACCCTGTTCTTGTTCTATTCCATTTTTTTATTAATGGTTTACGCTTCATTGCCGCACTATACCATCGCGCAAACTGAAATGTAGGATGTAATCTTAAATCGGGTTTACCGTCGTTTATAACATACTCCGATTTGGTTACTTGTGAGGTAGACGCTAAATGCATAGCATTATGAAAAGGAAAACCTGTAGTTTCAGAATAGGAATAGGCTTTATTAAAAGAATGAGCAGACGCTTTAATTTTGGCGGTTTTCTGTTCAGGAAGAAGTACAAAAGTACCTTTGTTAGGTATAATTTCTACCCAACCTTGAGAGGCTAACTCGTCGTAAATAGCGACAGCTGTATTTCTATGAATATTTAATAATTGACTTAAAGCACGTGTACCTGGTAACACCGACCCCTTTAATAAATAGCCGCGTTGTATTAAATTTACAATTTGTTCGGACACTTGAATATATACCGGTTTTGTTTTCGATTTATCAAATTCAAGCAACTTTTTAAAAAGGGTCTCAACCGGACTATTCATTGTTTTGTAACTGGACTATTTTAATAGTCCGTAAAGTTACGACTTTTGTATCGTATTTAATTTACAATCATGAAACCAATAAAACTAATTACCACTCTAAGCCTCTTAACAACAACATCATTCTTATTTGCACAAGAGCCTATACTAGAAGAACAATTAGAAGAAGTTATAGTAACTTCAAGTAGAATAGATCTTCCGTTTTCTAAAAACTCTAGATCTATAAACATCATAACATCTGAAGTTATTCAGGCTTCGGCAGCGACCAATGTTGCAGATTTATTACAACAAGTGGCCGGTGTAGATATTCGTAGGCGTGGAACTGCTGGTATGCAGTCTGATTTATATATCCGCGGTGGAAGTTTCGAACAAACCTTACTACTTATTGATGGCATAAAAGTAGATGATGCACAAACGGGGCACCATACCATGAATATGGCGTTACCAATTGAAGTTATTGAGCGCATAGAAATTATTTCGGGACCTGCCGCTCGTGTTTTTGGACAGAATGCTTTTACTGGAGCCGTAAACATTGTCACCAAAAAATACACAGAAGATATGTTAACTTTAGAAACACAAGGAGGTTCTTTTCATACTCTGAATGCTGCAGTGACTGCTGGTGTGAATTTAGAAGATTCTAATCATATTGTACACGTATCTAAAAACACATCTGAAGGCTACAGACATAACACCGATTACGACAATCAGAATTACTTTATTAAAAGCACATTCAATAAAAACAAATTACCAATAACGCTTTTAACAGCTTTTTCTGAACGTGATTTTGGAGCAAATGGTTTTTATTCAACACCTTCTGCAACCGAACAATACGAGGAAACACAAACGAGTTTAGTTGGATTATCTACAAAAATAAAAAAGGATGATTGGATTATAAAACCTCAGCTGTATTGGAGACGAAATCAAGACATGTATTTATACGACCGTAATAATCCTACTGGCTATAGAAACTTACATATTACCAATAAAGTTGGAGCACAAGTTAACGCTTCTTACACCTCTAACTTAGGAATTACAGGTTTTGGAGTAGATGCTGCCCAAGTGTATTTAGCTAGTAATAATTTAGGGGATCGAGATCGTTTCATGACAACAGTATTTTTAGAACATCGATTTAAGTTTTTTAATGATAAATTTGATGTTACTCCTGGAGTTGCTGTTACTTATTATTCAGATTTTAAATGGCACGCCTTTCCAGGTGTCGATATAGGATACGAATTAAATAACCATTTTAAAGTCTATGGAAACATAGGATATACTTATAGAATTCCAACTTATACCGATTTATACTATAGCGATCCAACGACTTTAGGTAATGAAAATTTGGAACCAGAAGAAGCTGTCGCTGAAGAACTTGGAATAAAATACAATAAAAATAATTTTAGTGCTTCTATTGCCCTTTTTAATAGAGATTCTAGAGAGCTAATAGATTATGTAAAAGAAAATGAAGACGACCTTTGGCAAGCCACAAATATTGCAGAAGTTAACACTATGGGTGTCGATGTATACACCAATTACAACTTTTTAATGGGCGTATATTCGCAAAGTATAAATGCATCTTACACCTACATAGACGATGATTTAAAAGATTTAGACTCTAACTATTCAAAATATTCTATCAACTCTTTGAAGCATCATTTTGTAACACGTTACTCCTCTCAATTTTTAAAAAATCTGTCGCAAGCCATTATTTATAAATATGCAGAACGTACTTCTGGAGAAAGCTATTCTGTGGTAGATGCTAGTGTAACGTATACATATACAGCTTTCGAATTTTCAGTGATAGCAAGTAATATTTTTAATACTGAATATACCGAGACAAACCTTGTGCCAATGCCAAAAGGTAACCTACTATTCGGATTAAAATATTCATTTAAATAAATTAATTATAAAGTAAATAACATAGTGGTTTTCGTTTTGCCTAACACCAGTATACTTAACCTACGTGGCATAATAATTTAAATTAAACAACAAGTACTATGCGTTATTAATAGATGCTTTTAAAGTTTTGAAATTAAAAAAATTAAGCTGATTTTATTTTTGAAGCTCAATTTTTATATAACAATTTCTTAACTTGCAGTACTAATTATTTGTTCGTTTGAAACTAAATCTTCAAGATATTCCTCGTGTAAAAACCATTACAAAAGAGGAATTTATGTCCCAATATTTTAGACCACAGAAACCTGTGGTTATCGAACATTTTGTAGACGATTGGCCTGCGTATTCCAAATGGAATTTAGATTACATAAAATCTGTTGCAGGCGACAAGACGGTTCCGCTTTACGACGATCGGCCTGTAGATTTTAAAGATGGTTTTAACGAACCGCACGCTAAAATGAAAATGAGTGAATACATTGATTTACTTAAACGTGAACCAACAAAATTCAGAATTTTTCTTTGGAATATTTTAAAGGAAGTCCCTCAATTACAAAACGATTTTACATTTCCTGATTTTGGCTTACGCCTTATGAAAGGACTCCCGATGTTATTCTTTGGAGGAACAGACTCCTACACTTTTATGCATTACGATATTGACTTGGCCAATATTTTCCATTTTCATTTTGAAGGTAAAAAAGAAATCATTCTGTTCGACCAAAAGCAAAATAAGTATTTATATAAAGTACCCCACGCCTTAATTACTCGAGAAGATATCGATTTTAATAATCCTGATTTAGATAAATGGCCCGCTTTAAAAAAGGCGAAAGGTTATAAAACCGAATTAAATCATGGCGAGGTCTTATACATGCCAGAAGGTTATTGGCATTATATGCGCTACATTACGCCCGGATTTTCAATGAGTCTTCGTGCTATTGCTAGACGTCCTAAAAACCTAGGTAAAGCCCTATACAATGTATTTGTAATGCGTAACTACGACAATCTTATGCGACGCATTAAAGGTCAAGATTGGATTGACTGGAAAAATGAAGAAGCCATTAAGAGAACCTCAAAATATAATTCTTAAGTTTCAGTTTAAAACTTATATTTGCTCCAAAATTACAACTCATGAAAAATTTTCTATTTATCGCATGCTTATGCGTAGTTTCTTTTGCTAATGCTCAAGCTTTTAAAGGTAAAGGTGACCAAAAATTTCAAATTGGAGCTAGTTTCCAAGATAACGGAACTGGTATAACAGGTACTTACGATTTTGGTGCTGGCGAGAACATTTCGTTTGGTTTAGCGTCTACTTACCTTTTAGGTGTAAACGATAACTTAGATGCTAATTTTGAAGACCGTTTTGACCTTAAAGCACGTTTTAACGCAAACCTTTCTTCGGTTATTGGTATTAATGAATTCGACATTTATCCTGGATTAAATTTTAGCTTAAAGAATTTTGGAGCTCATGTTGGTGCTAGATATTTCTTTTCGGAAGGCTTCGGAATCTATTCTGAAATTAACTTCCCTATAGCGAGATATAATACAGATAATTTATCTTTAGAAGAAGAATTAAACAACCAATTTGTGTTTAACATAGGTGCTTCTTTTAATATATAAGCACAAATTTAAAATATAAAAAAAGGAGTTTCAATCTTATATTGAAACTCCTTTTTTATTTAATTAACTCGTTTACTTTCTCGTAAACCATTGGCGATTCCCATCCGCGATACAACAAATAATCGGCTAATTTTTTCTTCTTTTTATACTTATTAGACTCTTGTATCGTATTATATTTTCGTTCTGCTAAAGCATCAAAAACACCATAGTAATCTAAGGCATCTAACTCTTTTAGCCCCGTTTGTATATTAAATCTACTTATTTGACGTCGTTTTAACTCCATTGTCAATCGATTTCTTCCCCAATTTTTAAATTTAAATTTTCCACGAACATAGGCTTTTGCAAACCGTTCTTCATTTAAAAAATTATGGTTTAATAAATGTACAATCACTTCGTCTATGGCCTCGGGAATCATACGTATACTTCTCAATTTCTCCTGCACTTCTTTATGGCAACGCTCTTGGTATGCACAATAATGCTCCAAAGCGCGTTTAGCCTCTTCTACAGTATAAGTTTTATGGGTATCCATAGATTATTCTAAATAATTTTACACAAACACTTGATTATCAGTGTTTTTTATTCTAAATTTAAGTTTCTCCCTTAAGGACATAAATCACATTACTGCGATGAAATTTAAATATACTATTACAATAGTATTATTTTTATCGGTAATTCCTCTAGGTTTATGCCAATGTTTATCGGATAATTTTAATACAAGTTACGGAAACTGGACAGCTTCAAACACTTATACAAATACTACGGCCGGTTATGAAGGAAAAGGTGTTGGCTTTAATGCTACTACTGACAACCTCGTAACACAGGTCGCTATAACAAGCCCACAAAGTATACAATTTTTATTGGCTAGATCACCATCTACCGACAATAGAACATTAAGTATTGAATATAGCACGTCCATGACTGGACCTTGGACAGAAGCAGGATTAATTACCGTTGATCAGACCAATGAAACACATCAATTATTCTCTATCGATTTAAATTTAATTGGCGAGTATTATATACAGATTATCATGTCTGACAGAGATGGTGGTTCTTATTATTTAGATGATGTTACAATTTATTGTGGAGGTGCAAATACTCCCGAATTACAACTTTTAGATGAATATGGAAATCTTCAAAATTGTGGTTTCGAAATGGATTTTGGAAGTACTGCCACCAATGCAAGTGTTGAAAAAAGCTTTACAATTAAAAACACAGGCGATGTCAATTTAGAAGTTTCAACATCTACTATTACGTCTCATTTCACAAGTAACATCTTTAATTTTCCTTTAATAATTCCTCCAAACGAAACTTTACCAATAACAGTAACATTTCAACCCAATACCACAGGTGTAATTACTGGAGAACTTCACATATTAAATTCAGATACAAACGAAAATGATTGTATCATCTCACTTATTGGAAACGGATTTACACCAGCACCAGAAATTGATATTGAACGGAATTCAGGAGCTTCCATCCCCTCTGAAGCAACAGCTAATACAGGGTACAACACCGTGTTTGCAGCGACAGTTGTTGGCGAAGCAACAACACCAAAGACTTACTACATTCACAATGAAGGAGAATTAGATTTAATTGTTGGGGAGATTACCTCATCAAACCCTTCAGAGTTTCAAATTATTTCAAATCCAAGTAATTCCACTATTCCTAATCAAACAAAAATTGATTTTTTTATACAGTTTACACCATTGTCCTCAGGTATTCGTAGTTCTATAATTACAATTCTAAATAACGACGATAACGAAAATCCATATACTTTTGAAGTACAAGGCACAGGAAAATGTTCATCGGCGACACTTTTAGCTCAGCCTAACAATGGTCCTGCGGGAACTGTGGTTACTATAACAGCTTCAAATTTTGGAACAGCAACAACAGCAAATCTTAATGGTATTCCAGCTGATACACATGTTATTTCTGACACTGAAATAGAAGTTACCATTCCAGAACACAGTAGTTCGGGAAACCTTTCTATAATTAATGATTTAGGTTGTCAAAACACGACAAACTTCAATCTGCTTACCAACAAAACGACTGATTGTGATGGTGACAACGGTTATACACCAACTCATTTATTTATTAGCGAAATTACAGACCACCCCAATGGATCTCATTCTTATATCGAAATTTTTAACGGCTCTGGAGAAACTATAAACATGGAAGATTATAGTCTGGAAATTCATTACAATGCCACGACTGTAAGAACTATTGAATTTGAATCGTCTACCCTAGACAATCAAGATGTTTTTGTAATTGCTTTTGGCGCAACCGATGCTAACTATCCGCATTCAACTCACGGTTATGACTTACTAAGCAACTTAGTTGGAATAAATAATAATGATAATATTCGGTTATTACACAACGGGAATTGGATTGATTTATGGGGAAATATCTCTGGAGACTCCTTTACTATTTCACAAAAAGGATATACTTACAGACGGAAAAACAACATTCAGAATACACCTAGCACCATATGGAATACAAACGATTGGGAGGCTTTCACAACTGTTGATTACACCAATATTGGAACCTATGATTTTTCGATTGGAACTGCACCAACCATTACATCTCAACCCAGTCACAACAATGCCAATTGCAGTTTAACAACTCAACTTTCAACAACTGCAAATGAAGGTGTTTTAGGACAGAAAAACTTAAGCTATCAGTGGTTAGTGAACACTCCAGAAAGCGATACTTGGGTAGAAGTTTTAGACGATGAAAATCACATTGGCGCACAATCTCAAACCCTTACAATAACGAATACTACCAATGTTAATAAAAACCAATATTACTGTAGAGTATTAGAAGATTCTAACCTCTGCTTTATAGCTACAAATAGTAATAAAATTTCTGTAAACAAAAGTGTATGGACAGGTTCAGCATGGGAAAATGATATTGCTCCTACAGTACAATCTCTTACCATTATAGATAATAATTACAATACCTTATTGCATGGTAACCTTACTACTTGTGGCTTGTATATCCCTATAGAAAACAGTTTAATTGTTGGTGCTAATTCGTTTGCAAAAGTAACAAATACATTACATATTGAAGGAGAGTTATTAGTGAAAGACAAAGGAAGTTTTGTTCAGTCTGATGATTCAAATATTATAAATTCGGGAACCATTACAGTTGAAAAAGAGACAGCCATTTTAAACACTTGGGATGAGTACACCTATTGGAGTTCTCCGGTTAAGAATGAAACATTTAATAATGTTTTTAGTCATTCTAAACGTTTATTCTGGTATAAAGCATCTAATTTTGTCGATATCTACAAAGAAGAAAACAATAATAATGCCCAAGAATTAGGTCAAGACGATGTGGACGACGATGCTAACGACTGGCAATCTATTGGCGAACTTGAGGCAGTAAAACGTACAGATTATTTAGCTGCAGGTGTAGGTTATGCAGCGACTCATTCTAACACCAATTTTATTGAAGGAAACACTTACACCTATTCTTTTTCTGGCGACTTTAATAATGGAACAATTCTTACTCCTGTAGAACGGAATGATGTTTCGTTACTAGATGGCAACTGGAATTTAATAGGAAACCCCTATCCTTCTGCAATTGATGTTTCAGCATTTTTTGATGCCAATGTAAATGTTAGAAATCCTGAAGGCACTCTAGAAGGCGTTATCTATTTATGGTCTCACGACTCGCCAATATCGAACACCAATAATGGTAATTATTTATTTAATTATAGTCCGTCTGACTATGCCATTATTAACGGCTCAGGTGCTATAGCCGCACAAGAAGGAACAGGTACAATACCTGATAATTTTATTCCATCGTGTCAGGGTTTCTTTGTAAAATTTTCTAATGATTACCCCTCACCTAGTGGACATGTTATATTTAATAATGCAATGCGTGTTACAGACAAAAACACTCAATTTTTTAGACCAACTAAATCGAATAAAATTTGGGTAAACTTAACCTCAGATAATGGCATTTTTAACCAAACTTTAGTGAGTTACATTACAGGTGCAAATGACAGTTATGATGGCGTTTATTATGATTTAGACCTAAACATCACCAAAGATGTCCATGCAAAATTATACTCCAGAATTACTGATACTGATAAAAAGCTAACCATTCAAGGAAAGGCTACAGAAAGTATAACAACAGAAGAACAAATTAATCTGGGGTTTTATTCTAAAATAACAACCCCTACAATTTACAGCATTAGTTTAGATTCGTTTGAAGGTCAATTTTTCGAAGAAAATGAAATTTATTTAGAAGATACTTATTTAAACATATATCATAATTTAAAAGTATCAGCGTATACGTTTACTTCGGAACCTGGAGAATTTAACAATCGTTTTTACTTGAAATTTAAAGCGCAAACATTAACTGTAGAAGAATTAGACATTTCATCTTTAGTTCAGATTATTCAACTAAATGCAAATGAGTGGATTTTTAAATTAGAATCGAATCAATTTAAAATGAGACAGCTAATAATTCATGATATTTTGGGTCGTCAGATTTACAAATTCAATGCAAAATCGAATCGCGACATCTATAATCTTCCACAATTAAATTCTGGTGCATACGTGCTTACCGCATCAAGTAAAAATGAAATTATTTTTAGAAAAAAGTTTATTAAAAAATAAACTTAGATACTATATTTTACTGCTACTATTAAATTTCTACCCGCTCCAGAAATCCCCGAAGAATATGGACGATAGCGTTGGTCGGTAATGTTTTCTAAACTTGCTGTTAAAGTTAAAGCTGGATTGAACTTATACTGAGTTCTTAAGTTAAATGTGTACCAAGAAGGCGTATATGGATTCCCATCCTCATCAGAAGCATAGATATAGTCTTTACCTTGTTCTGAAGGCGCTAAATCGTTATAAGACATTTCTTCATTATACATAGCATAAGCATCTATAGTAAGCTTATTTTGTTGCCAAGTAAGATGTGTATTTCCAAATTTAGGAGCTGCATGTCGTAACGGTAATTTTTCATCTTCCTCCATTTCATATCCGCTTACCACATTGTATTGAGACGTTAATTTTAAAGCTTCTGAAAAATGAATTTGTATTCCAGCTTCAAAACCATAAATACGAGCTTCTGCGGCATTCTGCATAGACTGTACACGACTGTTTTCTCCATTATAATCGATATACGAATCGCCATTAATTTCTGAATCTCGACGTACCAACGCATCATCTAAAAAGGTGTAGTAAGTAGCCGCATCAATAATTACTTTATTTTCAATATTTATACTAACACCTAAATCTCCTGTATACGCATATTCTGGATTAAGATCATCGTTTGGTATCACAATAGCTCCAGGTTCTGAGTCGAAAACCTTTCCAACATCATCAATATTTGGCGCTCTAAATGCTGTTGAAAAATTTAATTTCCACTGAATAATATCAGCTGGAATCCAACTAATTCCTGCTGTTCCTGTTAAAGCTCCTGTATTAATTTCGGCAGTATCGAACGGCAGATTTAAAAACACATTGTTTTCTTCAAAATTAGCATTTGCTAATACATGATTATAACGCAACCCCGTTTGTAATATAAATTGAGAACTCGGTTTATATTTAAAATTTGTATATGCCGACATAGACGACCAATCGGATCCATTTGGATATCGAGAAATAGCGTCAATTACTGTATTTTCTTCTATATTTTCTTGCTCGCCATAAGAATGAACTTTATTATAAACGTATTCTAAACCGTAAAATAACTGTGTTTTTAAACTCAGTTGTTTTTCAAAATCTATGTTTGCTGAAATAGCATCTACATGTTCTTCTGTTGAGTTTCTAATTACAGATTGATAATCTCTATCAATTCTACTTTCTTGAAAATTCTGATATGCTACATTAGCCTGAAACTTATCGTAAAGCAAAGAATGACGACTTAATTTAGTGACTTGTAAATTAGACATAAACCAACGTTGTGGTCCATAATTCCACTCGGCAGAACGCAAATCATCCCCTTTGTAACGTATTAATCTATCGTATCTTGAATAATCTGATGTTGTAGAATAATACAACCCTAAATCGTAAGTTAAATTATCTCTAGGCTCAAAACGCACCTTTTGCATCACATTAATTTGATTGTATCCTGTTGGGACTTGAACTTCTGGATTAGGATTAACAACAATTTGATCTTCGCCATTTTCAGTAATTACATATTCTGGACGTAAGTAATCGTCCGGGCCATGGCTACCCATTCTTAAATCATCGAAATCGGTATAACTTACACTACTAAAAAACGCCCATTTTTTTAAGCCTATATTAAAATCTACATGTCCCGTTTTTTCGTTATTAGCTGTTGCATAACGTACCACCGCATTTGCAGAAACACCTAAATTATCTGTATAAGATAACTGAGGAGATTTGGTATAAAAACTCATTACACCACCAATAGCATCGCTACCATAAACCACAGACCCCGCTCCTAAAATAACTTCAGTATGTTCTATTCCAAACGGGTCTATAGAAATTACATTTTGAACATTTCCAGAACGGAAGATAGCATTATTCATGCGCACACCATCTACAGTTATTAGTAATCGGTTAGTCGATAATCCACGAATCATGGGACTTCCTCCACCTAACTGACTTTTTTGAACGTATACATTTCCAGTATTTTCTAAAAGGTCTGCACTAGTTTGCGGATTATCGAGCGCAATTGCACTACTAGAAATAGACACTATTTTTTGAGGAATATCGCGTTTACCTTGACCAAATTTTGATGCAGAAACAACCACCTCATCAAGTCCTTCTGTTAAGGGCTCTAAATACATACTTAAGGTTGCTTTTAGCTTAGACTTTTCAATAGAAAAATCTTGAAAAGACATATGCCTAAAAAATATGATTTCGTTATCTGAAAATCTTTGAATTGACACTATACCGTTAATATCTGAAATCTCACTCTGGGATTTATCTGCATTATAAACAACTACTCCAGGAATAGGCTCTTCATTTTGATTATTTAAAACGGTAATATTTTGGGCTAAAATGGAGAAAGATATCAGGAAAAAAAACCCGAAAAGTAATTTTGAATTCATACAGAATCTTTGGTCGGTTATTAATTAAATACTTGGCTAAAAATGGCTAATGATTTTGGCTTTTTAAAGTGACCAAGATGTAATTCATAATACAAAAGCAACATCTCTAAAACTGACTGACGCTGTTTAGCATTCATTTTTATTGCTTCCAAATCATCAAAAAGTATGCCTAATAGAATCTTTAGAAATTTTAAATTGTCTCCAGTGACAGAATAAATACTTGTAGATTGTTTTTCGAATTGACCTGTACTTAAATTAAAGTAGTTATATGCAATATTTGAGGTGTCTGGCATGAAACCAAGATACTTTGTTAAATGAACCAAAAACACCAAATGAAAGTTTGCACAATCGTTAGTTTCATCTAAAGTATTTAAAGCTGTTTCTATATATTCAAACAACTCGAAATTGGCTTCTTCTTCTTTTAAAACCATTGCCAACACATCTGCTAAAAACATTACAATAGCACTCTTTACAACCTGAGTGTGAAGCGTGGCGTACAATACATTAATCTTTACATCTTTTAATGTTTGTAGCGACCTGTTTTGCTTAATATCTGCCTCAATTTGGATTTGAGATAACAACTGAAAGTAAGCGACCTTTGCATTTCCTTTTTTACTCTTTAAAACACCACGCAACAAAAAGCTTACAATACCATATTCTTTGGTATAACAACTAACTATAAGATCATGGTCTCGATACTTAAGTTTAGATAATACAATAGCACTTGAAGAGTAATACATTACCTTATAATCATTAATTTAAGCACTTTAGTCTCAAAAGTATCTGTATCTGAAAGCATGATTAAATACACCCCTGAACGCACGACATTATTTGCAAGATTTTTTCCGTTCCAAAAGGCTGTTCCACCATCAATTTCTAAATTAGCTCCACCATATCTAGAATTAACATTGGCCTGAGCTTCTGCAACTAAATTACCTTCAATATCGGTGATTTTAATATTTACATTATCTGTTAATCCTTTAATCTTTACAAGGTCGTCTGTAATATTAAATGTTGGCCTTACAGGATTTGGATACACATAAGCATCACTATAATTATCTTTAGTACCAGAGCTACCAGAATTAAAAGCTAATAAGCCACTTTCTGTCCCTATAAAAACCTTTCCGTTAGAATTATCGATACTAATGTCTGTAATATTATTAGATGGTAAGGGTGAATTGTCCTTTGTAAAATGATAAATCGTTTCTTGTCCGTCTGAAGAAAAATAAAAAATTCCAGAACCAATGGTTCCTATCCATTTATTGTTTGAGCCATCGACTTCAATACTCGTAATATATTCTTGAGATAACAATTCGCTTGCAATACCATTATCTAAAACTATAATTTCACTAACCTCTACATTAGGATCTGTAAAGAAGGAAGATGTATTATACAAAACCCGTAAACCTCTAGGTGTTCCAATCCATAATTGATTTCTGTTATCTAAAGCCAGGGCGGTAACTGTTTTGTCTGGCATGTTTTGAGACTCCTCGTTCAAACTTTTTATTTGTGACGTACCCGATTTATAATCGTAGCCAATTAGGCCATTAAAATAAGCTCCCATCCATGCAATACCCGCATTGTCTATTGCAATATCCGAAAATCCTAATTCGTCATTTATAGGATCGGAATACAACCCTTCAAAACTATAAGACTTCCATTGATTAGATTGCAAATCATACGATTTTAACGGACTTAAAACAAGACTACTTAAAGACCACAACAAACCATTATTATCGAAAGTTGAAGCACTTGCACGAACACTCTTAGAACCCGGTACATCTACAGTTTCTAGACCGCTATTTGTTTCATTAAAAAGCTTAACAGCTACATCTGACTCTACTTCTAATATTCCTTCATTAAATGAACTAATATAGACTTGGCTTATTTTATTTGGATTGACACTTATTGCATTTAAATTTGTGGCTCCTAAAACACTATCGGTTGGAATATTATTCCATACATCACTTTTTAAATGACTAATTCCATACCTTTTTACAGGGGCCGGATTATAACTTACTGTATAATCGCCGTAAGTTACCCAAGCATTATTATTACCAGCCTGCACCGAAAAAGGAATATTCAATAATGGTCCATTAGGATAAATATCTTCGAAAACGGAAGCATTACCAATAGGAGATTGTAACACACCTAAACTGTTAGAACCGATATAAAAATGGTCTATAGTGGAAATTGCAGATGTATAACTCGTGTTAAAAGAGTCGTTTGCTCCCACTTGAGCAATAATTCTAAAAGCATCATCGTACAAATACACAAGATTGGCCGTTGTAATTACAAGCTCATTATTGGCAGATTTAACGTCTAAAACGTCACTCGGAAATTGTTTTAATCGATTTAGATTTGAATTATTTTCAATTCTAAAAATTTCTCTATTCGTATTTGTGGCATATACATTATCTGACACTGCTTGTACAGAAGTATAATTGCCTAGAGAAATTTTAGTCCACTGATTATAATCTATTAAATCAGTATTACTGAGTTCAGCACGTTTTATACCTGTTGCATTAAGTCCTGAAGCCCATATATAACCATTAGACACTGTGGTTTGAGTAATTATTGTTTGTACTCCTGAATCTCCAATGAAATAGGTGTCTCCAAATTCTAATCGGCTTAAATTATAAACTGAGATTCCGTAATTTGTTGAGATATACAACACCCCTTCATACTCGTTAATATGATTAATTCTTTTATTAGTTGGCGGAATAGTTGGTTTATCGACAATATCTACAACATGTAAAACGTTAGTATCGTCTTCTAAAAAAATCTCTATTAAACCATTTTCATATCCAATAACTAAGGCTTTAAAATTATCACTATAATGAACGGTTGAAATTAATTCTCCCGAAAGGCCTTGAATTGTAGACAGTGTACTTATTTCTTGAGATTGAATATCGTAACTAAAAACAGCATTTTCTGAAGCTGCATAAATTTTAGTTTCACTTGCCGTTACATCTATAATGTTAATATACGAAAAGTGACCTTCCCAAGATTCGGTATAATCTTGCGCCATTGTAATTAAAGGGCATACCAATAAAATAACGAGAAGAATTCTTTTAAACATATATGATTTTTAATATTTCAAATATATTTATAAGTAACGAGTTTTTATGGTAAAAAAATATATTAAAGAAAAAAAGCTTCCCGTTAAGGGAAGCTTTAAAAATTTTTAACCTTCAAAATCCATGTCGTCTCCATCTCCATTTCGCTCACCGCGTTCCTGACGACTCTTTTGCTGATTGAAACGGTATGTGAATGCTATATTGAACGAGCGTTCTCTTCGTTGATATTCGCTATCGCTAATGTAGGTTTCTGTGGTAGAAAGTGTACTCCTTTTCATAGAGTTAAACACATCGTTAATATTTAATGTTATAGATGCATTTTTGTTAAACACTTCTTTACTAAATGCTAAACCGCAGTAAAACATGCCGTCTGTTTCATTCTGTGCATCCTCACTTGGACCTCTATACATAAGTCGTGTTTGCCATTCTATTTCTGCTGGCAAAGTAACTTTGTTATTCAATCTAATAAACCAGCTTAGGTTATCTGCATCAAAATTAATTCCGTTATAATCGCCTCGTGTTATAGAGTTAAAGAAATTAAAATTCGCATTCATGTTCCATTTCTTACTCGCTCTATATGTAGTTGTAAACTCGAAACCATAGCGATCGTTAGTTGCCAAGTTAATTGGCGAACGCTTAATTACAGGTATTTCTGTTCCTCCTACGAGAACCGTTTCCCCAGTTGCTTCAGATATAAATGTAAAAACATCTGTTGAATGCTGATAATATACAGAACTATTTAAAGTTAGTTTACCTAGTTGATTTAGATATCCTAAATCTACAGAAGATGAATAACTTGGATCTAAATCAGGGTTACCTTGAAATAAATTTGTAGCACTACTTCTAGACGGGAATGGGTTTATATATCTTGATCTTGGTCTTCTTATCCTTCTGTTGTAACCAAACATAACGCTCTGGTCTTCAGAAATCTCGTAACCTAAATTTACTGTTGGAAAGAAACCTAAATAATCTTTCTTTTCGTAATCATTACTAGTTACTTGATCTATAGTAATTCCTGTAGATTCCATACGTAATCCTAACAAGTACGAAAATTTATCTTTTATTTTATTACCATATTGGGTATACAAAGCATTAATACGCTCTTCGTATATTAAATTATTACTCACGTCTGTATCGACTACAAAGTCCGAACCATCGTTAAAAGCTAAGGTATAATCTGTATCTAAGGTGTTGAAATTTCCACGGTATCCAAACTCAAACTGACCATCTTCTCCAATAGGCAATACATAATCTGCTTGTAACAATACCTCTTCTTGATTTTCTAAGGTTCTTACTTTTTCTGTGTCTAATCCGTTTTCAGTAATAAGAGAATTTTCATCTTCTGTAGTATCTTCATACTGGAAATCGAACGTTAATTTATGTCCTGGAGCATCAAATTGCTTGTCAAAATTCAATGAATACTGAATTGTTTTATCATCTTCACTCTCTGGATCGAAACGTAAAGTTTCATTTATTGTATTTCCTAAATTATCTACTTCGAAAATATTATTTGTTGTATTCGAACTGTTGTCATTGTTTTTATAAAACACAGCTCCTGTTAAAGACGTATTATCGGTAATATACCATTCTACTCCTAAGTTAGTATTTAGTCCTTTTGTAACTCTATCGAAATCTCTATATTCATTTAAATAGGTATCTGGAAGGTCGTTTATAATATTACCCTCATCATCAAACTCATAATTAAAATAGTCTGTTTCGGTAGCCGAATTTCCTGGAGATTCTCTATACGAATATCCTGTAGTATTAAAGAAGTTAAAATCGCCTGTTCTGTAATTCACGTTTCCAGAAATACCCGCCATATCTGGATATCCTGCATTTGCTGTAATAGAACCGTTAAACCCTTGTAGTTTACTTCGTCTTAAAATAATATTTAAAATACCACCTGTTCCTTCTGCGTCATATCTTGCAGATGGAGATGTAATTACCTCAACACGTTCTATAGCATCTGATGGCAATTGGTTTAGCGCATCTGTAGAATTTAAACCAACTAAACCTGATGGTTTTCCATTGATAAGAATTGTAACGTTATCGTTTCCTCTTAATGCAACGTTTCCTTCTACATCTACAGAAACTGAAGGTACATTATCTAAAACATCGCTTACTGTACCACCACTAACCGTTAAATCTTGACCTACATTATAAATCTTTTTATCCAAACGGATATCTACAGTCGTTTTTTCTGCAATAATTTCAACCTCATCTAAAGACTCCGTATCTAAAGCCAAAATAATGGTTCCTAAATCGGTATTTTTTGATAAATTTTTACTTAGAATAGTTTGCTTTTTAAATGAAATATATTCAAAAGATACATTATAAACGCCCACAGGAACAGGAATATTAAATTTCCCATTCATATCTGTAATTCCTCCTGTTACTACACTATTGTCTTTGCTATTTCTAAAAGCAACGGTTGCATATTCTAGAGGTTGCTTAGTTTCCTGATCAATTACAACACCCGTTATTTTAACGTCTTTACCTGATTGCGCTTGAATATTGAAGCAAATACTCAAAAAAAGTAGACTAAAAACTACTTGTTTTATCAAATTCATAAATTCATCTTTTAATTAAATAAGACCGCAAGAAACGAATTAGGTTTAGTCTTCCTTAGTTAAAAGATTGTTAAAATAAAAAACCTCTAATCTGTTTACTGAATTAGAGGCTTTTAAGTTTTATAAAATTTTAGTGATATCTTGAGGTGGACGACCAATTACAGCTTGGTCTCCATTTAATACAATTGGACGCTCGATTAGTTTTGGATATTTAACCATTGCCTCTATTATTGCTTCATCTGTTAAATTTTCGTCTCTAAAATTTTCTTTCCAAATGGCTTCATTTTTTCGCACCAAATCGATTGGCATAATGTCTAACAATTCGATTATACGTGTTAATTCGGCTTTAGAAGGCACATCTTCCAAATATTTTACAATAGTAAAAGGTTTTCCTGAAGCTTCAAGAATATCTAAAGCCTCGCGAGATTTACTACATCTGTTATTGTGATAAATTGTAATCATAATTAATTGCGATTATAAGTTATTAGTATCTTCTGTTTTTTGTCCCATCATCATTAAATAGGCTTTTAAAAAGGCATCTATATTACCGTCCATTACGGCATCTACATTCCCGGTTTCATGTGCTGTTCTAACATCTTTAACCAATTTATAAGGATGCATAACATAGTTTCGAATCTGACTTCCCCACTCTATCTTCATCTTTCCTGCTTCAATATCTTCGCGTTGTGCTAATTGTTTTTGTAATTCGATTTCGTACAATTGAGATTTTAACATTTGCATTGCTCGAGATCTGTTATCGTGTTGCGAACGTGTTTCTGAACATTGTATTTGAATACCTGTGGGCTTATGTAAAAGCTGCACTTTAGTTTCAACTTTATTCACATTTTGCCCTCCAGCACCACTAGACCGTGCTGTTGTAATTTCTATGTCTGCTGGATTAATATCAATTTCTATAGTATCGTCTACTAACGGATACACATAAACCGAAGCAAAACTTGTATGACGCTTGGCATTACTATCGAATGGAGAAATACGCACCAAACGATGCACCCCATTTTCGCCTTTTAACCAACCGAAAGCAAAATCGCCTTCAAGCTCTAAGGTCACGGTTTTTATTCCGGCCACATCGCCAGCCTGATAGTTTAATTCTTTAACTTTAAATCCACTTTTTTCTGCATACATTAAGTACATACGCATAAGCATATTTGCCCAATCGCAACTCTCTGTTCCTCCTGCACCTGCGGTAATTTGAAGCACCGCACTTAACCCATCACCTTCTTCAGACAACATGTTTTTAAATTCGATGTCTTCTAAAAGTGTTTGCGCCTTTTCGAACTGTTCTGTAACTTCTTCTAAAGTAGTGTCGCCTTCTTTGTAAAACTCATATAAAACATCTAAATCGCCAACCAAAGTTGTTGCCTTATTAAAATCTTCTACCCACTTCTTTTTAACTCGAAGTGATTTCATTATAGCTTCGGCTGCTTTAGAGTCATTCCAAAAATTAGGATCGAAGGTTTGCTCTTCTTCGTTTTGTATTTCTATTAGTTTAACATCTATGTCAAAGATATTGCCTTAACGAGGTAAGGCGGTGTGAAAGATCTTTTATTTGATCTGCTGTTATCATAAGTATTTCATTTTACTCAAAAGTACTATACTTTTTTTCAAAAAATAAATTCTTAAGACAGATTATTGGTCGTATGTAACTTCTACAGCATGTTTTATTTTTTTATCACCAGAAGCAAATAAAAATGATTTAAAAGGAGCACAGTCTTTATAGTCTATACCGTGAGCGACTTTAACATGATTATGATTTGCAAATAAATTATTACTTGGATCAAAACCAATCCACCCTGAATTCGGGACGTATACTTCTACCCAAGCATGCATTTGTGTGTCTCCAAAAAAATTATTGCCTTGATGTAGATATCCTGTAACAAAACGACCTGGCAACTTATTTTTTCTAGCAATAGCTAAAAATAAATGTGCAAAATCTGGAGAATCACCTGCTTTGTTCTTTACAACATCCTTTAATAACGTATTTTGATAAGTTTCGTTACTTTTAAAAGTAATATAGTGATGCACCCAGCTATTCAATGCTTTTAAATTATCTATGATATTTTTTGAAGGTTCAAACATAAAAAGATCAAAAGGCTCTTCTTTTAATTGTGTAAATTCTGTAGGATATAAATACGCTTCGAAATCTACCGTGAAACTTAAATCGCTTAATGCGTTATAGGTCTCTTCGAATTTAATACTTGAATCGAACTCAATAGGTCCAACTTCTGCTTTTATCACTTTAAAAACAGCTTCAAAATTTAGTGCATCAACAGCTTTTTTATTACGAATTCGAATAGTTTCAAAATCATATCCATTTATAGATTTTTCGAACACGCAACTTGCAGACGCATTAAACTCACTAGAAATCAGTTCTTGAGTATCATCGGTAAGAGGTGTAACTAAATACTGCCAATACGCTTCAAAAACAGGATTCTCGTAAGTGTTTTCGGCAGTATATTTTATAGTGTAATTAAACATCTTTTTACTAATTTGGAGCTTCCAAATAAAAGCTATTTAGATAAAAAATTATATTTTTTCTTGATAAAAATATTCTTCTTCTATTTTTTCACTTATTTCAATTAAGCTTTCAAATGTATCGGAAATAAATCCTTTAACATCTTCTTGAATATCTTCAACCGTTTTATAATTATACTCACATCGCATTTTCCCAATTAAAAATGATGCTGTATTTTTTTCGTGAGCTTTTAATGGATCCAACATCGTGATATACGTCTGTATTTCGTTTAAACACTTTAAAACTGTTCTTGGAGAAGTTGGATTAAGAATTAAAAATTCGAGAACAGTGGTTTGTGTCGGAGCCTTTTTATACACTCTTCGATTAACATCTAACACATTTAAACACTTTAAAAGTGTAGTCCATTCAAAACTTCTTTTTAAAGATTTAGGCTTCTTAATATTTGCTTGTACTGCATCGTCGAACTTAATCTGTAGAATTCGAGAAACTTGTGTTGCTCTTTCAATATTCATACCCAATTTAATAAGGGCATATACTTCGTCGTGTAACATGGTTGCACGCATTTTCCCTTTTAAAATTGTAGATTGATGCATAACATGACTTGTAAAATCATGCAGACCTCTAGTTACAAAATGCTCTTTAGAATATCCTACCAAAGAGTGATAAAATATATTTATGGCCTCGTAAAAATCGCTAGAAATTAAATCTCTAGAACTGTTTGCATTTTCTCTGGCAAAGGTTATACATTGTAATATGGAATAATATTTTTCTGGGTTTAATGCTGTATTATAAAGTACGTCTTCTTCTTTTAACACCTCATCGTTTTCTTCTTCCTCCCCAACCATTTCATACATGGAACGCAATACAAATTGACGGTCTCTAGATAATTTATTAGGCGCGTCTAAAGACGAAAAGTAATTTACATTTGTAAAACGTGCGGTGTGTTCTGCACGCTCCATATAACGCCCCATCCAAAATAAGTTATTGGCTATTCTTGCTAACATATATTATTTATTTTTTTAAAACCCAAGTATCTTTTGACCCTCCACCTTGAGAAGAATTCACTATTAAATTTCCTTTTTTAAGTGCTACACGTGTTAAACCACCTTTTAGCACAAACTCTTTATCTTGACCAAGTAAGGTAAACGTTCGTAAATCGATATGTCGTTGCTCGAAGGACTGACAATCGTCTATGTAAGTAGCATGCACAGAAAGTGAAAGTATTGGTTGTGCAATATATTTTCGCGGATTATCGAGAATCACTTTTTTAACAGCTTCTATTTCTGCCTTTGTTAATCTATTTCCGATGGAAATTCCGTAACCACCTGCTTCATCTACTGGTTTTACTACCAAATTATGAATATTTTCTAAAACGTACTTCAATTCTTTTGGTCGACTACAGTGATACGTATGCACATTATTTAAAATAGGCTCTTCACCTAAATAAAATTTAATAATTTCTGGCATGTACGTGTAAATTGCTTTATCATCTGCAACTCCAGTTCCCGGTGCATTCACCAAAGTAACATTTCCTTTTTTGTAAGCTGAAAACAATCCTGGAACACCAATTGCAGAATCTTCTTTAAACGCCAATGGATCTAAATAAGTGTCATCTATTCGTCTATAAATAACATCAACTTTTTTAAGTCCGTATATGGTTTTCATATACACAAAATCCTTTTCCACAACTAAATCACGACCTTCTACTAACTCTATACCACTGGTTTTAGCTAAAAAAGAATGTTCGTAATAAGCCGAATTAAATACTCCAGGAGTTAAAATAACACAGGTTGGCGTATCGACTCCATTTGGCTTAACCGACTCCATGATTTGCAATAAATTTTCAGAATAATCGGCAACGGGTTCTATATTATAATGATTAAAAGACCCAAACAAAGAACGCTTTAGAGCATTCCTATTATACATTACATAACTAACCCCAGACGGACATCTAATATTATCTTCTAACACATAATATTTACCATCTGAATGCTTTATTAAATCGGTACCTGAAATATGATTATAAATGCCACCTACAGGATCCAAACCACCCATTTGTCTTAAATAATTAGCTGAAGAACTAATTAATTCCATAGGTACAATACCTGCTTTTATAATTTTCTGATCGTGATAAATATCACCTATAAAAGCGTTCAAGGCCTTACAACGTTGTAAAGCTCCAATTTCTATTGTTTGCCACTCATCGTGATCAATAATTCTTGGAAACAAATCAAAAGGAAAAATTTTCTCTTGAGGTTTAGCATCATTGTATACCTGAAAAGTAATACCTTGATCAAACGAATTTGTTTTCGACTTATTATTAAGGTTAATAAATTCCTCTATAGGATATCCGTTATATAAATCGAATAATTTCTTGTAGACGTCTCGAACATTTTTGTCTTTATCGAAAATTTCATCAAATAAATTTTCATTACTATCGTAAGAAGAAAAAAGATGCTTAAAATTAGTTGGGTTCATGCATTTTAGGTTTTTTCTAAATTAATCATTATTTCTCATGTTTTTAATATAAAAAATATATTAATTTCACATTTTCATTCTACTTTCCATAATTTTTGAACATTAATAATATTAATTTCACAAATAAGTTCTCACGAAATAAAACAGAAGTCTTTTAAACTTTTATTTGATTCCATTATCTTAACTTATATTCATGTTTTATATAGTTAAATAAGAATCTATGAACATTGATTTAAGAAGCGACACGGTAACCAAACCAACACCCGGAATGTTAAACGCTATGATGTCTGCTAAAGTTGGAGACGATGTATATCAGGAAGATGAAACCATAAACCTACTAGAAGCACGCATTGCCAAGATGTTTGGAAAGTCGCACGCCATGTTTTTTCCTAGCGGAACAATGGCCAACCAAACGGCCATTAAAATACATACTAATCCTGGCGACCAAGTTATTTGTGACAAATATGCACACATATATAATTATGAAGGTGGCGGTGCCTCTTTTAATAGTGGTGTATCTTGTAAATTAATTGATGGTTACCGTGGCATGTTTACAGCAAAAGATGTCATTGAAGCTATAAATCCGCCAGAATTTTACCACAGTCCATTATCTAAATTGGTTGAAATTGAAAACACAACTAATAAAGGAGGAGGTGCTTGCTGGGATTTAAATGAACTTGAAAAAATTAAACAGGTTTGTAACACAAACAACTTAGGCTTTCATTTAGATGGTGCACGACTTTGGAATGCTTTAGTTGCTAAAAACGAAACACCACAACAATACGGTGCTATTTTCGACACCATCTCTGTATGCTTAAGCAAAGGACTTGGTTGCCCAATTGGTTCTGTTTTAACTGGCGATGAAAAATTTATGACTCATGCTTTACGCATCCGAAAAATGTTGGGAGGAGGCATGAGACAGGGCGGGTTTTTAGCTGCCGCAGGGCTTTATGCATTAGACCATAATATTGACCGTTTAAAAGACGACCATACTAAAGCAAAAGAATTAAGTTTGATATTACAATCTTTACATATTGTAAAACACGTAGAACCGACCGAAACTAACATTGTGATTTTTGAATTGGCTAAAGATGTAAATAGCGAAGACTTCATCTTAAAACTTAAAGCCAATAACATTACAATTAGCGATATGGGCCAAGGTAAACTAAGATTAGTTACACATATTGACTACACAGACAACATGCACTCTAAAACTTTAGAGACTTTAAAGCAATTACAATTTTAAATAAATAAAAAAAAGCCTTCAAAATAAAATTCTGAAGGCTTTAAAATATTTTAATGGAATATTGTTAAACCACACCTTGAGCTAACATAGCATCTGCAACTTTAACAAAACCAGCAATATTTGCTCCTTTAACGTAATCTATATAACCATCTTCTTGCGTTCCATAGGCAACACAAGATGCATGAATATCATTCATAATCTGATGTAATTTTTCATCAACCTCTTCTCTTGTCCAATTTAAACGCAATGAGTTTTGGCTCATTTCTAAACCTGAAGTTGCCACACCACCTGCATTAGAGGCTTTCCCTGGAGAAAATAAAACTTTAGCATCTTGAATAATCTCAATTGCTTCTGGTGTTGTAGGCATATTAGCACCTTCGGCGATAGCGATAACATTATTAGCTATCAACTGTTTCGCATCGTTAGCATCTAATTCATTTTGCGTTGCGCAAGGCATTGCTAAATCGCATTTTACAGACCATGGTCTTTCTCCTGCAATAAATTTAGCACTCGGGTATTGATTTACATATTCGTTTATACGCCCACGTTTTACATTCTTTAGCTCCATAACAAAAGCCAATTTCTCATCGTTTATTCCTTCAGCATCATAAATATATCCTGAAGAATCTGAAAGTGTTACCACTTTTGCTCCAAATTCTGTAGCCTTCTGGCAAGCATATTGCGCCACATTCCCAGAACCCGAAATTACAACTGTTTTACCTGTAAACGACTCGCCACAAGTATCTAACATATTTTTTGCAAAATAAACAGTACCATAACCCGTTGCTTCAGGACGAATTAATGACCCTCCGTACTCCATTCCTTTACCAGTTAAGACTCCAGTAAATTCGTTACGCAACCTTTTATACTGTCCGAATAAATAACCTATTTCACGACCTCCAACACCAATATCTCCCGCTGGAATATCTGTATTAGGACCTATATGTCTGCTTAATTCCGTCATAAACGATTGACAAAAACGCATTACCTCGTTATCACTTTTTCCTTTTGGATTAAAATCGCTTCCTCCTTTTCCTCCTCCCATTGGTAAAGTTGTTAAAGAGTTTTTAAAAGTTTGTTCGAATCCTAAAAATTTTAAAATACTTAAATTTACAGTAGGATGAAAACGTAATCCACCTTTGTATGGCCCTATAGCCGAGTTAAATTCAACCCTAAACCCTCTATTCACTTGAGTTTTACCCTCATCATCAATCCAAGGCACCCTGAAAATTAAAGTACGTTCTGGTTCAACCATACGCTCTAACAACATTTTTCCTTTATATTTTGGGTTATTTTCAATAAATGGAATTACAGTTTCTGCAACCTCATGTACTGCTTGTAAAAACTCTGGCTCATGGCCATCTTTTTGTTTTACAAGCTCTAAAAAAGTATTTATTTGATTTTTCATTCTTTTGAAAATTACGACACCGTTAAGTAATCTTTACATTATAACAACAAATATACATTATCTCTATTTATTACTAACTTTTATCCTTAATTTCAAAATAAATCTAAGTGTTAAAAAAAGTTAATGCGGATTTTTCAAGATTTATTGCATTGGTATTAATCATTTTATATATTTGTTCGTGCTTTTATCCCCTACTTATAAGCAGCATCTATTTTTTAACGTAAAAACAATGCTAAACAACCTTAAACCTCTATCCTTATTTTTATTAATATTTAGTTTTTATAACTCTGTTTATTCACAAAGTTTAACAGGATATGAACTGGGTATTCTTGCAGGTCCTGTACAAATGCGTTCTGATTTCGGTTTGAAAGGAGATAAAGACACAAATCTTGGTAACATAGGATTAGGTGTTGGCGTTATGCTTGATATAAACCCAATGGACTGGGGATCAAGAAGAAACTATGCATACGATCATTTTAAACTTAGATTCGATTTATCTTACAACAAAACAAATCTTAAACACTACGGAAAATTTGTAGACCCTAGTCAGAATAGTGATAATGCTAACAAATTAAGAAATCAGCGTGGGGAAGCTAAAAATTTTAGCGGAGGAATAGCTTTAGAATATTATCCATTAAGTTTAAGAAGTTTCTTCTATAACTTTTTCGACTTTTCGCCCTACATACTACTTGGAGCACAATACACTTTTGCTCAACCAGGAACAAATATTACTGATCCTGATCAATTATATGGACCTTGGGATAAAAATTCTGTAAGCTCTGAGTCTTTTTATACTGGGGCAATTAATACAGGTGTTGGGGTGCGTTTTAAAATTAGTGCCTATTCAGATCTTTTATTTGAAGCGAAATATCACTTTTACAATAGCGATTGGGTAGATGGATTAAACCACCAATTAAGCTACAACAAAAATAACGATGCTTTAATTTGGGTGAATTTTGGTTATGTATATTACCTTAACTAAACTGGGTTAAAATTATTCAGATTCGTTATCTTGAATTATTTTCTTACAAAGTTTAATTTTCTCTTCAAATATCAAATGGCAATATGTACCTTTATTTTTAAATAATAAAGCTATCATATGCACCCTAAATCACATTCATTCTTCTTTATTTTTTGCCTTATTATTTTGGCTTCATGTAGTGAAGAAAAAACAATTACCTTTTCAGAAGAATCTATAACGACGCCTGAAAACACTATAGTAGACATTAATATTCCTCAAGCTGTTGGGGATAACGAAGTCGCACTTCAAATTAACACCATTTTAAAGCAACATGTTAGCGCTTCGCTTCAATTTAACCAGGAGGACCAACGTATAAATGCTATTGAAGATCAAATAAATAGTTTCAATACTGAATACACTAATTTTAAGAATCAATTTCCAGAAAGCGCACAAGAATGGGAAGCTCAAATAGATGGTGAAGTTATGTATGAGACCCCAGAACTCATTAGTATTTCTTTAACGAGCTATACGAATACTGGAGGCGCTCACGGCATATTAGTTATTACCTTTTTAAATTTTAATGGGCAGACAGGAGAACTTATAGAAACAAATAAATTATTTGATGACCAAGACGAATTCTACGAATTCGCAAAGCCCTACTTTAACGAAGAAATTTCTAACAAAAAAGACTTAGTTGTAGATTCTGAAAGTTTTGTACTACCTCAAAACATAGGATACAGTGCAGACGGATTAATATTATTATATAATACCTACGAAATCGCGCCCTATGCAGCAGGAATTACAGAATTTATCATTCCATTTAACGATGCGAATTCTTATTTAAAGTTTGACGGATTTTAATAACGCCATGACAATTCCTAAATGAAGGCCGTCATGAAATAAGACAAACGTTAAGGCTTCATCTATATTATGTATTGTTGTTCCCGTAGTTTCTGGTGTATATTCCGGAAAGTTAACAAAGGCATTATTATTATAATTTATCTTAGTTTGCTTAGCTGTTTCTGTTAATAATTCTTTGATAAGATTAACATCTTCTTGAGTAACGTCAACTTCTGGTTTAGACCCTTTTTTATAAGCATTCACAAAATCGTCTGACACTAACATAGGTACTCCAGATAATTTATAAATTAAGACCTGTTCGGTAGCAATAATATGAGCGATATTCCAAATGATATTGTTATTGTAACCTGGTGGAATTTTATTTAATTCGTCTAGACTTAATTGGTCTAAATATATTCTAAAAAATCCTCTAGTTTTTTCAAACACTTCAAAAGTAAAATTCATTCTATCTATTTTTGACTAAATATAAGTGAAACTCGTTTAAATGCCTTTATTTTGCACTAAAATTGTTTTATTATGAATAAAATATACTACCTAAAAACGTGTAATACATGTATGCGTATTATTAAAGAATTAGACTTGCCTCAAGACGTGATATTTCAAGATATTAAGGAGACGCCTATTACCGTTAAGCAACTTGAAGAACTACATAATTTATCGGGTAGTTATGAAGCCCTTTTTAGTAAACGCGCCAAATTATACAAGGAAATGGATTTAAAAAACCAAGCGTTAGAAGAAACCGATTATAAAAACTACATCTTAGAACATTACACCTTTTTAAGTCGTCCGGTATTAATTTACAACAATCAGATTTTTATTGGAAATAGTAAAAAGAATGTTGCAGCGGCTAAAGAGGCAATACATGAATAAACGCACACTTGCTTTAATTTTACTTTTTCTAGTTCAGGTCTTTTACGGATTAAATTATGGTTTTGCCAACGATGTTATAGATGGCGGCCACATTAAACCTGCAGGGTTTATTTTATTACGATTATTAGGAGCAACAACCCTATTCTGGATTATAAGCCTATTTATTCCTAAAGAAAAGATTGACAAAAAAGACTACTTAACGTTTGTGGCCGCTGCATTTTTCGGAATGTTTCTAAACATGCTTTCTTTTTTTAAAGGCTTAGAATTTACAACGCCCATCCACGCTTCTGTAATTTCTACTATTACTCCAATTGTTGTACTTGTTTTGTCTTCTATTTACTTAAAAGAGAAAATCACTAGCCTTAAAATATTAGGTATAATTTTAGGCTTTACGGGTGCTATTATATTAAGTATTTATGGAAAAGCCATACATTCTGGCGATAATATCTTACTAGGGAATTCATTAATAATTCTTAATGCTATCTCTTTTAGTATTTACCTTATCATTGCAAAAAAACTTACGGCTAAATACCATCCGTTAACTATTATAAAATGGTTATTCCTCTTAGGTTTAATCATGACCACACCTTTTGGTATTCAAGAATTTCGTGAGGTGCAGTGGCATACATTTTCGTCCTACAATATATTTGCAGCATTTTTTGTTGTTGTTTTTGCAACGTTTGGAACCTACTTGTTAAATGTAATTGCTTTAAAACACGTAAAAGCATCTACAGCTAGTATTTTTGTGTATTTGCAACCCATAGTTGCAGCAATTTTCGCTTTAATTATTGGTAGTGATATTATAAATAGCGTCAAAATTATAGCTGCTATTTTAATTTTTATCGGTGTCTATTTAGTGACTAAACCTTCTAAATAAGATTATCCTTTTAAAGGTTTTGGCACTTTATTAAAGGCTCGCGTATCTGCTTTTGTCAGCACCTTAAAATCTTCTGTTTTTGGAAACGCATCCGCAAGTTTCATTAACTGTTCTGGAAGACCTGTTAATTTGCGTTGTTCTAAATCTATCCAACCGCCTAACATTTCGCAATGCGCTATATTGTCGCCTTTTTGGTTATAAAAATTATGCTCGAATCTAAAGAATTTCCCATCTTCGCTTATTCCCGAAACTTCAAGTCCTACAGTAATGGGCTGCCCTAAAAAAGCTTCCTTAAAATAATACATATGCTCGTAAAACACTACTGGACCAATATTATGTTGTGCCATATCTTTAGCAGAAAATCCGCTTTCTAATAAAAAAGCCATTCGCGTGTGGCTCATAAAATTAGTGTAAGCCGAGTTTGCTAAGTGTCGATTAGCATCAATATCACTCCATCGTATTTCAAATTGTTTAGTATACATATCTTTAAGTTTTCATTTCAATAAAAATAAAAAATAATACTGTGCACGCATAATAATTTTAGAATTTTCTAAACGCTTAAGTTTAATTACCTTTGCATAACTTTTAATTATAGTTTATGATATATTCAATGACAGGTTATGGTAAATCTGTAATACAATTACCAACCAAAAAAATTTCTATAGAAATAAAATCTCTTAACAGCAAAAACCTAGATTTGAATACGCGAATGCCTTCTTTTTACAGAGAGAAGGAGCTTAACTTACGTAAACTTATTGCAGATAAGCTTGAACGCGGAAAGATTGATTTTTCAATTTTTGTTGAAATTACTGGAGAAGAAACTTCTACCCAAATTAATAAGCCTGTTGTAAAAGAGTATTTAAAGCAATTGAAAGATATTGTTGATGGAGACACAACCGAGTTATTAAAAATGGCTGTACGTTTTCCAGATGCACTAAGTACCGAGCGCGAAGACATAGACGAAAATGAATGGAAAACCATTTTAAATGAAATTCATGCTGCTTTAAATCACATTACCGAATATCGTTTAGATGAAGGTAGAGTTTTAGAAGCCGATTTTAAAAATAGAATCGCTACCATAGAATCGTTATTAGAAGAGGTAATCGCTATAGATCCAGAGCGTATCGAGGCTGTTAGAGAACGCTTACGTAAAGGTGTAGAAGATTTAAAAGAGAAAGTAGACGAGAACCGATTCGAACAAGAATTGGTATATTATATTGAGAAATACGATATTACTGAAGAAAAAGTACGTTTAAAAAATCATTTAGAATATTTTATGTCTTCATTAAATTCTAAAGATTCTAACGGAAAAAAACTAGGATTTATCGGTCAAGAATTGGGTCGTGAAATTAACACGATTGGTTCTAAAAGTAATTATGCACCTATGCAAAAATTAGTCGTGCAAATGAAAGACGAATTAGAAAAAATTAAAGAACAACTTTTAAACGTATTATAACATGTCGAAAGGGAAACTTATCGTTTTTTCTGCACCCTCAGGCTCTGGAAAAACAACAATTGTAAGGCACTTATTAGGTATTGAAGCTTTGAATTTAGAATTTTCAATTTCGGCTACATCACGAGAAAAACGAGGCACAGAAGAACACGCTAAAGATTATTATTTCTTATCGCTAGAAGATTTTAAATCCAATATTAAAAACGATAATTTCCTAGAATGGGAAGAAGTATATCGCGATAATTTTTATGGGACTTTAAAAAGTGAAGTTGAACGTATTTGGGCGCAAGGTAAACATGTTATTTTCGATATTGATGTGTCAGGAGGTTTACGTATAAAACGTAAATTCCCAGAAGAAACACTTTCCATTTTTGTTAAACCACCAAGTATAGATGAGTTAAAAATTCGTTTAAAAAAGCGTAAAACAGAAACCGAAGATAAAATAAACATGCGTGTAGCTAAGGCTTCGGCAGAATTAGCTACAGCGCCGCTTTTCGATTGTATTATCGAAAACGATACTTTAGAACACGCCCTTACAGAAGCTGAAAGAATTGTTTCAAACTTTATAAGTAAAGATTAAACATTTATGAAAATAGGTCTCTACTTTGGCACCTTTAACCCGATACATATTGGGCATTTAGTGATTGCTAATCACATGGCAGAATACAGCGATTTAGACCAAATTTGGCTGGTGGTTACACCTCATAATCCGTTTAAAAAGAAAAGCACCCTACTAAACAATCACGATCGGTTAGAAATGGTGTATCAGGCCACTAAAGATTACGAAAAATTAGAAGCCAGCGATATCGAGTTTAATTTGCCACAACCTAGCTATACCATTAATACATTAACCTATCTTTTAGAAAAACATCCTAAACATGAGTTTTCGCTAATTATGGGTGAAGACAACTTAAAAGGGTTTCATAAGTGGAAAAACAATGATATTATTTTAGAAAATCACGATATATACGTTTACCCTAGAATTTCTGAAGGTAAAACTGAAAATCAGCTTCTAAATCATCCTAAAATCCACCGTATTGATGCCCCTATAATGGAGATTTCATCAACCTTTATTAGGCAAGCTGTTCGCGATGGCAAAAGTTGCAAACCTTTACTACCCGAATATGTATGGACATACATAGACGAGATGAATTTTTACAAATAAAATGTCTTTCTTACCATTGTGTTAGAAAGTATATAAATTCAATTTTTTTGAATATAAATTTAATATAAGATGAAAAAAAAAGTATTTGTTTCGGGATGTTTCGATATGCTACACAGCGGCCATATTGCATTTTTTAAAGAAGCCTCTACATATGGTGACTTATATGTTGGAATAGGTTCTGACGCTACTATTGCAGAATTAAAAGGACGCCAGACCATTAATTCGGAACAAGAACGACTTTATATGATTAATGCCATTAGGTATGTAAAGAAAGCATTTGTTAATTCGGGTTCTGGGATTTTAGATTTTAAAGAAGATTTAGAAGTTTTAAAGCCAGATTACTTTGTGGTTAACGAAGATGGTTTTTCTCCAAAAAAAGAAGAATTGTGTAATGCACTTAACATCGAATTAAAAAATTTAAAACGTATTCCAGACGAAGGACTTCCTGAACGCTCTACAACGGCTATACGTTCGGCAGGAAATTGCACTTTACCTTACCGAATCGATTTAGCAGGTACTTGGATTGACCAACCTTATGTCTCTAAATTTCATCCAGGATGGGCTATTACATTATCTTTAGAGCCGATTATAGAATATAACGAACGCTGTGGTATGTCTACATCTACTAGAAATGCTGCAAAACAAATTTGGCCTTATTACTTACCATTAGAAAAGCCAGAAAAACTAGCAGAAATGCTATTTAAATTTGAAAACACACCGGGTTCAACTTTAATTTCTGGTGCACAAGATGCCATTGGTATTTGTATGCCAGGGCTCACAAGACACTATTACGACAAAGCATATTGGCCTACTAAATTTGAATCTATTCAAGACGAATCTATCTTAACTTGGTTAGAAGAACATATATACATGGTTATGTTATGGCCAAGAGAACCTGGTTTAGATCTTTTAGGTGAAACATATATTACTGAAGACAATGTAAAAGAACTGTCTGAAGCATCAGAGATGGTTTGGGACGCTATAAAAGCTAAAGACTTAGACACTTTTGCTAAAGGATTTTTAAATTCATTTAAAGCACAAGTAAAAATGTTCCCAGCGATGGTTAACGATAGAATTAATAAAGAAATTGATAAGCATAAAGATCACGCAATGGCATGGAAATTAGCTGGTGCTGGTGGAGGTGGCTATTTAATTTTAGTTTCAGAAAAACCAATTGAAGATGCTATGCGCATTAACATTAGACGAAAAGAAGTGCTTTAATACACATTAGACATTTATAATTAATAAATATCTCTATCAAGTACATTCTAAAATATTAGTCAGTACATGATAGAGATATTAAATTAAAATCTTAGCAATTAGATAACTCTAATAATTATGCCAGTATTGTATTAACAAACATAATATAATGTTAAAAAATTAGTAATCAATACATTATAAAGTCTATCGATTTAATATGATGACTTAAACATAAGTAAGAATTATAAAGACTGACAAAAACTGATTGATTTTATTTAATTTATTCTAATTTTGTTTCATTCGGCAATGGGTCTGCCTTAAACCCTTCAGAAAGAATTAATGACTTCTACGTTAATATTAATAGCACCCTTGTAGAGTCATTTATAAAAGGTCATTATGAAACTTGAACATCTTAAAAAGAAACTAGCCTCTGTCGAACAAATCCCTTCTTTATACTACCTTATTAAATGGTTAATAATTTGCACCTTTCTAGGAATTATAGCGGGGAGTTTTTCTGCTTTTTTCTTGAAGAGTTTAGAATGGGCAACACTTTACAGAGAAGCAAATTATTGGATTATTGCCTTACTACCTATCGGAGGTTTTATTATAGGAATTACTTACCATTTATACGGAAATAGCGTTGTAAAAGGGAACAATTTACTTTTAGAAGAGTTTCATTCGCCTAAAAAAATTATTCCTTTTAAAATGGCTCCTTTGGTCCTATTTGGCACCGTAATAACACATCTCTTTGGAGGTTCTGCAGGTCGAGAAGGTACGGCTGTACAAATTGGTGGCGCTGTAGCAGATCAATTCACAAAAATTTTCAAACTCACCAACGGCGATCGCAAAATAGTATTAATAGCAGGTATTAGCGCCGGATTTGCATCGGTATTCGGAACACCTTTAGCTGGCGGAATTTTTGCTCTAGAAGTACTTATCTTAGGGCGTATTCGTTTAGATGCTATTGTGCCAAGTTTTTTGGCAGCTGTATTGGCCAATTATTTTTGCGAAATTTGGGATATTTCACATACACACTATCATATAGATAGCGTGGCCGAAATGACACCCGTTAATTTGCTTTGGGCTATTCTAGCAGGAATCATATTTGGTTTGGTAGCCATGTTATTTTCAAAATCAACACATTTTTGGGCAAATCTGTTTAAAAAACTTATAAAATATCCACCCTTACGTCCAACTATTGGCGGAGTTATTTTAGCCATCATAATCTATAGTATTGGTACCACTAAATATATCGGACTTGGCGTACCCACGATAGTAGAATCGTTTAGTTCTAACATGAATTCTTACGATTTTTTAGCTAAACTACTGTTTACTTCATTTACACTAGGAGCAGGTTTTAAAGGCGGAGAAGTTACCCCCTTATTCTATATTGGAGCGACTTTAGGGAATGTTTTAATTTGGTTTATCCCATTACCAATGGGTTTATTAGCAGGCATGGGCTTTGTTGCTGTTTTTGCGGGAGCAACCAATACGCCTATTGCATGTACCGTTATGGGCATTGAGTTATTTGGTATTGAAGCCGGCGTATTTATTGCTATTGCCTGTAGTGTGTCTTATTTGTTTTCAGGCCATACCGGCGTGTACACGTCACAAATTATTGGAAGTCCAAAAAATACAAGTGTAATTAAAGACAAAGGATTAACCCTATCTGAAATTGACGAGAGGAAACATCAGAAGTAAATACACAAACCACAGTCAATACCCTATTTAAAGAAAATGAAATATTGGCTAAACCTTAAATTATTCAAATTAAATACTACAATGACTAACCATAATAACATTTCTATAACCAAAAGAAACTAGTTTTTTACGTATTTTTGAATTATTAAATGACAATGACTTTATGAGTAATGAATTAAAATATGCTGTTTTTGGTGCTGGTAGTTGGGCTACTGCCATTGTAAAAATGCTTTGTGAAAATCTAGACGAAGTGGGGTGGTATATGCGTAGCGTTTACACAAAAGAACATTTATTAAAAGAACAGCACAATCCTAATTACTTAAGTTCTGTAGAGTTTAGAACAGATCAACTTATTTTAAGTAACAATATAGATGAAATAGTACAGTATGCAGATGTGCTAATTTTTGCCATTCCTTCTGCTTTTATGCAAAGTGAATTAGAAAAAATAACTGTAGATATCTCTAATAAAACCGTGGTATCCGCCGTTAAAGGGATTATTCCGGAATCGGGATTATTGGTTGGCGAACATTTTCATAATGTGTACAATGTATCTTACAATAATATCGCGGTAATTGCAGGACCTTGCCATGCCGAAGAGGTTGCTTTAGAACGTTTATCGTACTTAACCATTTCTTGTGCCGACTCTAAAAAGGCGAAAGCCATTGCTAAAAACTTCTCTAGTAATTATATAAAGACTAAAATTAGCGACGATGTTATTGGAACCGAATACGCCGTAATGCTAAAAAATATCTATGCCATTGCTGCTGGTATTGCGCATGGATTAGGATATGGAGACAACTTTCAAAGTGTACTTATGAGTAATGCGATTCGTGAAATGAAACGCTTTATTAAGAAAATGCATAAAATGAAACGTAACATTAATAACTCGGCATATTTAGGCGATTTATTGGTTACAGGATACTCTACATTTTCTAGAAATAGAATGTTCGGGAATATGATTGGAAAAGGCTATACCGTAAAATCTGCACAAATGGAAATGAGTATGGTTGCCGAAGGGTATTATGCCACTAAAAGCGCACAATTACTTAACGACAAAAACGACAGAAAGACAAAGTTGCCTATAATTAATGCGGTTTACGAAATTTTATACGAAGGAAAAGATCCTAAAAAGACCTTCGAGAAACTGACCGAGAAACTAGATTAATAAGTGTATTTTTTATTTCACTAGAACCCCTTGAACGCCCATAGTTGGAATAGGCTGATAAGCCTTCTCGTTAATCGTATTAGATTTAAAAACGAAAGACTTATCAAACATTTTGTTATCTTCGAAAAAAGAGACTTCAAACGTATTGACTAACGCCAATACTTCGTCTTGAAGATACTCTATTTTAGCAAAGCTTTTAGCAGGAAGCTTTTCCAACTTATGGCGCATAACAGCCGTTTTCTTATCTTTAGACAAACCTTTAGAGACGATTAAAACCATCTCTAAATCAATGTCTTTATCATTTATAATATATGCATTCCATTCGTCTACATTCAGGTCTTTATTAAACACCTTTACAGCAGCGACATAAACACCTTCAACCTTTGGAATTTCAATATCTTTTTTCATACAATTAAATTGTAGACTTAAATTGTTCTAAGAAACGCACATCATTTTCACTTAACAAACGAATGTCGTTTATTTGGTGTAATAACATCGCTATTCTATCGATTCCTACTCCAAAAGCGAATCCAGAATAAACTTTAGAATCTATTTTACAGTTTTCTAAAACATTAGGATCAACCATACCACAACCACCAATTTCTAACCAACCAGTACCTTTAGTTATACGGTAATCAGACTCTGTTTCTAAGCCCCAATACACATCTATTTCTGCGCTTGGTTCTGTAAATGGGAAGTAAGACGGACGTAAACGAATTTTAGATTTACCGAACATTTCTGTTGTGAAATATTGAAGCGTTTGCTTTAAATCTGCGAAGCTTACATCTTTATCTATATATAATCCTTCTACCTGGTGAAAGAAACAGTGAGAACGTGCCGAAATGGCTTCATTTCTATACACACGACCTGGAGAAATTGTACGAATTGGAGGCGCATTATTTTCCATATAACGCACTTGCACAGAACTTGTATGTGTTCTTAATAATACATCGGGATCAGTTTGAATAAAAAACGTATCCTGCATGTCTCTTGCGGGGTGATATTCCGGTAAGTTTAAAGCCGTAAAATTATGCCAATCGTCTTCAATTTCTGGACCTTCACTAACGTTAAATCCTATGGTTGAAAAAATATCAATTATTTGATTCTTTACAATTGAAATCGGATGACGCGCACCAATAGAAATCGGTTCTCCCGGACGAGACAAATCGCCGTAAATTCCTTTCGCTTCCTCATCCCCTTCCAACTCTGCTTTCAACGCATCTACACGCTCTTGTGCTGTGTTTTTAAGCTGATTAATAGCTTGACCAAATTCTTTCTTTTGGTCGTTAGCTACGTTTTTAAATTCAGCAAAATAATCGTTTAACAATCCTTTTTTACCTAAGTATTTAATACGAAATGTTTCCACTTCCTCTTTAGATTGTGCTTTAAACGCTTCTGCTTCAGCAATAAGTTCTTTTATTTTATCAATCATGATATTCCTTCAAAAATGAGTGCAAATTTAATAATTCTTACTGTATATATTCGGTTTCAACGAAATAGTTTACAATAGCTTCTTTCATTAAAATACTTTGTTCACCGGCTTTTAAAGTTGGCAACTGTTCTTTTATGGTATAATGTGGCCAACCGTCGTCGTCTACAAAATCAAATTCATAGTAACCATAGGGCACCAATAATTTACAAATGGCAATGTGCATTAAATCTAATTTCTGATCTTTTTTAAATGTGCGATCAAACTGCCCTAATTCCTGTAAGCCAATTAAATAAATAATGGCATCTAGGTCTAAAGTATCGCCATCTGCAAATTGGTTAGATAATTTAGTTACGACATCATTCCATCGTGTTTTTAATTCTTCGTCTCTAGACATATAGTTTTCTATTACGCTTAAGTGGCGTGCTGCAAAGTTAAAAAATAGCCTTTCATTTCTCGTAAACATCTTATAAAATATGACAAATTCATTTTAAATATTATATTTGACAAAACAACCTATTCATTATGACTTTATTAGATATTATTCTCGCTGTAATTCTTTTATTCGGATTAATTCGAGGATTCATGAACGGCCTTTTTGTGGAAATTGCTTCTCTTCTAGCACTAATTATTGGAGTTTTTGGCGCTATTCACTTTAGTAGTTTTACCGCTTCACTTTTTGAAGATAAAGTAGATTGGGATGAAAATTACGTTAGTATTGTTGCCTTTGCCGTAACTTTTGTGGTTATTGTTTTAGCTATTGGTTTAGCAGGCAAAGCACTTACTAAACTTGCAGATTTTGCCTTTTTAGGTATTGTAAATAAAATTTTAGGCGGTGTTTTTGGAATGCTTAAAATAGGATTAATGGCAAGTGTTGCTTTAAATATTTTTGTAACACTAAACGACACGGTTCCTTTTGTAGATAAAAAAGATTTAGATAAATCTATTTTATACAAACCTGTAATCGCTATTTCGACTAAATTATATCCTGCAATTAAGGAAAAAGTAGACACCAAAAAGAAAGATATTATTACTAAAAAACTAGGTTAATAACAGTCTAATTTAAGCTGACCTCTATTTTTATATACACTTAGCGGCTCTTCTAAATAGCGTTTACAAATGGCTTCTAAAACAACTAGAACGTCTTTTTGCATGGCTATAGACCCACAAATTAGAATTACACCTTTTTGTTTTAAAACTTGTGCCACTTGTTCTGCATCGCGTTCTAAAAGGTGTTGCACATAAACTTTCTTACCCGCTTGTTGCGAGTATCCAATTTCTAGTTTCTGAAGTCGTTTTAACTTTAAACCTTCCTCAATAATAGGTTTATAAATTTCGAAAGAAGATTCTTGTCTTCCGCCCCAATACAATTGCACATTTTGGCCTGAAGTATTGTTATTAATCATCCCTAAAAACGGCGCTATTCCTGTACCATTAGCAATCATTAATACATGTTTTGTATGTTTAGACAAGCGAAATTCTTTGTTTTTTACCAAGCGTGCTTTTATAACATCATTAGTATTTAAATCATTTAAATAATTAGAACACAACCCTAATTCTTGACGTTTTACACTTAAAAACACGGTATCGTTTACCTTCCCGACAGAATATAAGCGTTCTACACTATTTGGTTCTGGCTGAATGGCTAATAAATCGCCCGATTTAAATCGCGTTAATCCTAGTTTAGATTTTAGTGCAATGGTAAAAGTATCGTCTGGATTCTGATTTGCAATAGTTTTATGACTTACGGTAAAACTGCGTTTCCGTTTTTTATTTTCTAATAAACTTTCTCCTTCTAGTTTAATCTGCAACCCTACTTTTTTCGACCATAAATTAATCCATTGTGTGTAGGCTTCGAAAGATTTATTATGAATGGTGAAGGGCTTTAAAAGTTGAACCGCATTAATATCTGTTTGTAATAACGTATCGACATCGAAAGCATACTTACAGAAGTCTGGATACGCTAAAGAGCCAAATCCAACGACTGAAAAACTATAGGCATGATCCGATTGAATGGATTTAAATTTAGCTTCAAACTTATTCGCATTTTCTGGTGCTTCTCCTTGTCCATACGTCGCTGTAATTACAACTAAATGTTCGCAGGATTTATACGTTGAAAACGCATTCAATTCAGCAATAAAACTAGACTCGCCTAACTTTAATAATTGCTTGTGCAACATGTTCGCATAGTGCACTGTGCTCCCATTTTCCGACCCAATTAAAATGACGAATTTCGCAGCATCTTTTTTAAATTTATTTTTGAGTTTAGCCTTACGACGTTTTAAAGTCATTACAAATCCGGAATACACAAAAAACAAAATATTAAGACAAGCAATAGCTAAAACTAAGGCCCAAAGTATACTGCCCTGACCTGTATGTAAATTGACACTTAATCGAGATGCAATAGCGATAAACGGATACTTAGATTCGCTTAGAATATCGCCAGTATATTGATTGACCAACACCTCTCGATTTTGTAATTGAAGCGTGTAATAATCTTCTACATCTTCAGAAAACGGAAATTCTATACTTCGGACTTCAGATAACTTGGTGTCACTAAAAATAGATTGATCTTTTAACGCGCGTTTTGGAGTTTCAGAAATTTCATCATAATTAACGTTGTGCGTAAGGTTTTCTTTTGGCAATAAATCGAAACGATATAAAGACAAATACACACCAGTAAGCGTAAGTATAATAATAGGAATTAGAGACAAACGACCTAAGACAACATGATAATATTGCGCAAAATTTTCGTTTACAATTTTGCTAAAAAAGCGTTTAAAACTGCGCTGTCTTTTAACGATTAAAACCGTTCCAGAAACAGCGATTAAGAAAAGTAAAAACGACGTAATTCCTATAAAAATACGTCCTGTAGTTTTTAAGAATAACGATCTATGAAAGTTTGTTGTCCATTGAAATAATGGCGATTTTTCGATAATATCGCCAATTTTTTCACCTGTACGAGGATCGATATAGAATGTTTCTGCATCTCCGTCTTCAGTAATTACCGATGTTGAAACAAAATCATTTGCATCGACATCGACGTTTAAAATTTCAATATAATTTGCCTTTAAATTTTGAATCGTTTCTGCAAGCGATACTTCATTAAAATCGTCGACACGGTAAGGTTGCACCTGATTAGAAATAGGTTCGAATGCTAAAATAATACCCGTTAACGAGGCTAATATTATAAAAACAAACGAAGATACAGCCAGCGCAAGGTGGCTATATCTCCATATTGAAATTGTCATGCTTTAATTATTTTTTAGTTAGGAATCATACGTATGTAACGTATAAAGCCTGTGCCTTCAACTTTACTTTTTACACTTGCAGATGTTAATTCAAACTCAACATCTTGTTTGTAATATTCTTGATCTTCTACAGCAGATTCAAAACGGATACTATAACCTGAATCGATTTTAGAATCTTCTATTTCAATGACATTAATACTACGTTGTCCGCCTGCTACAGTAGCTCCTGTGATGGCATCAATATTATTACGTTTTTTTCCGTAGAAGTCAAACCAAGAAGTTAGATCGTTGTACCACTCATCATCATCACCTTGCATATACAAGGTTTTTTCGTATTCGCCTTTAGGATCAATTAACGAGATGGCAACGTAAGCTCCTTCTCCCGTATAATTAGTCATTTGCAACATACATTTATATTTAGTTGAAGCTGCAACTGGTTTGAATGAATAAAAACTAAACATAACAAATGCCAATGCACAAATAGTTTTTAGTATTGAAAATTTAGACATGGTAATTATTTTAAAAAGTTAATGTTTACGTTGTTTGCCTTTAAAAGCTCATTTTCACTCGCTAAATCGAAAGCCGTTTCTTCAAAATCGGTTTTTATACTTTTATCTGCACCGTTATCAATTAAATACTTTAAAACAACATCGTCTTTAGAAGACATTGCCGATTTTAGTAACGGTGAAATTCCTTCAGCATTAACCGCATTGATATCAACTTCAGATTGTGTTGCAAGTTTAAGTAATTCAAATTCATTTTGGTCTAAAGCTAAATGATATAGCGTATTTCCGTTAGATTGAGGTTTAGTAATATCTAATCCTTTAGACTTTAATAGTGCTAATTTCGCTTTAAAATCTGCTGCACTACTTGGCGAATACGATTTAAACAAATATGGTGTTAAGTTGTTACCGCTAGCATCTAAAGCATTTACATCTGCACCGTTATCAATTAAATAAGATACAACTTCTGTCGTGTTATTTTCAACAGCTAAAGCTAAAGCAGATTCTCCTTTTTTATTTTTAGCATTAATATCTTTAACTTCTTTTTTAAGTAAAGTTACAATAGCCAATTCATTACTTGACGCTGCATTTAAAAATGGTGTATTTCCATTTTGATCGGCTTGATTAACATCTACTCCTTTATTTAAGAAATAGTTAATTACTGCTGCATCTTTACTTTTACCTGCTAAACCATGTAAAGGAGTTAATCCGTTTTTAGTTGTAATATTAGCTTTTAACCCTTTACTTTCTAAATATTTAAAAACGTCCAGGCCATTAGACGGTCCACGACCACCTTTACTTGCAGCAATCATTGCGTTACCACCTTCTTTATTTAACGTTTTGTAATCTACACCTTTTGCGATTAATTGGTCAAGCATATCTGTGTTTCCAGACTTGGCTACGTAATAAAAGATACCATTTCCATCGGCATCTTTAGTATTTAAATCTAATCCTTTTGCTGTAAAATAATCTATCGTACTAAAATCTTTGGCACGCTGCGACACTAACAATAAGGCATTCGCCCCGTGGTGATCTAAGTCGGTTAGTTTCGCTCCGTTAGCTAAACATAAATCGTAAACCTTAGTATCTTTTTGTCCTGTTGCTGCTGCAAAGTTTAACAATGAATACCCATGATTATCTAAAATATCGGTTTTAGCACCATGCTTAATAAGGTACTCCATAAGCTCTACATTTCCTTTATTTGCTGCCCAGAAAATGTAAGTACGCCCATCGTGAGTTAACTTATTAACATCGTTTCCATCCTTTTTTAGAAGATGATAAACATTAGCATTTGATGCACCTTGAAGAATAGCTGTGGCAACGGCATCGAAACTTCTTTCGTTAAGTTGCGCTGGGTCATTGCCTTCTTTAATTTTTTGTTCTATGGTTTGAACTGTAGGGTTGGTTCCCCAAAAGTCACGGTTTAAAAACACATTAGATTCTTGTGCTTGGACCAATGTTCCTAGTGCTAAAAATGCACCTAAAATTCCATTTCTAAATACTGATTTTTTCATGTTTATTTTTTTACGAAAGATTCTATAATAGCGTTAATATCTTCCTCATTTTGATAGTCTTCCTCGGAAAACAAATACTTATATAATTGTTTATTGTCTACTTTTTCTTCTAAAGATAAATTTTTATCTCTTGCAAAAACTTCATCCCACTTTGTACGAACTAAAGCCCATTTATCACTGGTTTTTTTCCAATAATCTTGTGCTGCAACACATTTACTATCGTCTACTTTAGTGTATGTATTGTATCCTTTTTCTTGTGCAATAATCACATCTGCTTTTCCAGCTTCGCGAAGTACTTTATCGTTATCTTGATCGTGAATCCAACCTGTTTTTGTAATTTCTTGACGGTTACGTCTTAGTGTAATATTATAATCGCTACGTTTTGTATACTCACGTCTTGGTAAGGGCGCTGTAGTAGTGTTCTCCCAATAGCTTTTTCCATCGACATGTACCCAAGATGAAGAGCCTTCGTAACGCGGACTATCATCTACTTGAAATACTTTCTGAGACCATTGTCCTTTTACCTCACTTTTAGGCAGATTTACATACGTCCATTCGTTATCGCCGTTATACGTATATAAGTCGGTGTTTTCAAATTCCCAATCTTGTCTCCAATGTTTAACAATATGCGGATGTGCAGGGTCACCAACAATTAATAAATGTTGTAGTGCAATTTTATCTTTAGAATCTTCTACTAATTCTACCCACTCTAGACCTTTGTCATGCTTTACTTCTGAAGGCACATAAGTAGAGTCATTAACATAATTGAAGGTCTCGGCAAAATTAAAATTCACTTCGTAACATCCACACATAGCTTTTATCGCTTCTTGATCTTGCTTTTTTTGTTTCTGAGCAATGGTAGTATTCACTAAACATATAGTTACACAGAAAGTTAGCAATATAGTTTTTTTCATAGTTTTTGGTTGGGTTTTAATTTTTAATTAAAAAAATTAATCTTATTTAGACTCAATTAAAATAAGATTATATATTTGCTACAAATCTAAAAAAGAATGAGTCTAAATAAAAATAATATTTTACTTTTTTTAATCCTCCCTTTTAGTGCCTTATTGACTGCTCAGGAAAACATAAAAGACTCTTTATCTACAGAAACACTAGACGAAGTTGTTATTACAGGTCAATACAATCCGCAATCCATAAAAAAATCTGTTCATAATGTTATTGTAATTAACCGTGAACAAATTGAAAATCAGGCTGCCAATAATCTGGCCGATGTTTTAAATTTCAATTTAAACTTAAACATTATACCTAATGCGCAAACAGGAAAATCTACGATATCATTCTTTGGATTAGATGCGCAATATTTCAATATTCTAGTAGATAACATTCCTCTAGTAAGTGATAATGGCCTAGGGAACAACATCGATTTAACGCAGATAAATCTAGATAACGTAGAGCGCATTGAAATTGTTGAAGGTGCGATGGGCGTAGATTACGGCGCAAATGCTGTTTCTGGGGTAATAAATATTATCACCAAAAAAAGTATTTCTAATTCATGGAACATACAAACATTTGTTCAAGAAGAAACGGTAAATGACGAATACAATTGGTCTGAAGAAGGTAGACACATTCAAGCGCTAAATATTGCACATAATATTAACGACAAATGGTTGGCCCGCGTTGGTTTTAATAGAAATGATTTTAGAGGATTTAAAAACGATAAACAAGGTAAAGATTACTACACTAACAATGGATTAAGAGGTTACGAATGGCTACCAAAGTCACAATTAACAATTAATGCGTTCGTGTATTATAATACTGATAACTTTAAAGTTTCATATAAATTCAACTACTTTAATGAAAAATTATACTATTATGATAGTTCGGTAAGAGCCAATATTGATGTACAAAATCAGACGAGTAACCCCTCGGCAACCGATAAAATTTACACAACCAATCGGTTTGTAAAGAATCTTAATCTTTCTGGCCAAATTAATTCTGGAGCCAATTACAGTGCTGACTTCTCTTATCAACAACAAGAACGCGACTTAAACATTTTTAATTATTACATTATAACCGAAGACAAGACGGATGAAACTGATGAGAAATATCAATCTAGCAAAGTATTTTTCTCGAAAGGAACAATCAATAATTTAGTCCAAAGTGATTTTTATAATTTTCAATTAGGCTACGAAGGCAAATATATTGAAGGGTATGACACCCAAGCTTCAGGTTCTGAAACCCAACACGCAAAAACGCAAACACAAAGTAATATTGCACTATTTACTTCGGCAGAATTAAATCTTACAAACAAGTTTTCTATTCGACCAGGTGTTCGTTACGAATACAATTCAAAATTCGACTCTAAATTTTTAGGCGCCTTAAGCATGAGATTACTTTTAAATAAAGGATTCGAGCTTAGAGGAGATATAGGAACCTCTTACAGAACTCCTAATTTTGAAGAACTCTACTACTATTTTGTAGATTCTAATCACGATGTTCAAGGCAATGAAAATTTAAAACCTGAAGATGGTTACACCGGTTTTATTAATCTAAAAAAGAAAAGTTGGGTGAACGATATGGCTTTTACAAATGCGCTAAAGGTAAGTTATATAGACGTAACCAATAAAATAGATTTAGCCATTGTAAACGAGTCGCCTTTACAATACCAATATATAAATATAGACGGTTATAAACTTTGGGGATTAACGTCCGACAATCGCTTTCAAGCCAAACAATGGACTTTTAATTTAGGAGCAACACTTCAAGGAATTTCTAGGATATTAAATAATGAAGTTAATGCTAACGATGAATTTCTTTACGCTTTTCAATTAAATACCAGCGCCACATATAATATTGAAAAATGGAACACTGCCGTTAGCTTACTCTTCAAATACAACGGGCAACAAGAAACCTATTTAGCTACGGGCATAGATGCTAATGGCGATGCGCTGTTTACAAAATCGACTACCGATGGATATGGTTGGATGGATGCTTCCATTAAAAAATCATTCTTTAAAAATAAATTCGAAACTACATTAGGTGGACGCAATCTACTTAACGTAATTAACGTTGACACGTTCGGAACAACTAGTAGCGGCACACACGCTACGAACAGTAATGCATTACTACTAGGCTACGGACGTTCTTTTTACTTAAAACTTTTATATAAACTAAACATTTAAAAACCCAATTTAATTATGAAAATCAACAAAATTTTAACTCTTTTTACCTGCCTAAGTATATTAGGATTATCAAGCTGCTCAAGTAACGACGATAACTCAACCGATCTTATAGAAATCGTAATTGACGGCGCTACCGTAACTCCAAATCTTGGTGGAGCAAACGAACCAAACCAAGTCTATGTCGATTTAAGTACCAATACAACAACTGAAATTGCTCGTGATTCTTGGGATTTAGGTTTTTCCTCTGGGACAGAATTTAGAGTTGTGTTAAACGGTTCTATTTATATGGCAACTGCAGCTTTATCTGCTACAGATATTGATGCCGTTACTGAAGACAACACTGAAGTACTAACGTTACAAGAGCAAGTGGCTGTAGGTACATATGCTGCAGAAAATATAGCATTTGTAGATGCTCCTAATGGAGATTTATCGGGCACTGCTATTGCTGAAGTTACAGAAGACAATAACAATGTTTACCTTTTAAACTTAGGATTCGGACTTTCTAATGAATCAGCTGCTACAGGAAGTGTTGCCGTTACAGGTGAATCTAGAGGTTGGAAAAAAATAAAAATTACAAAATCTGGGAATGATTATGTTTTACAATATGCTGATTTAAATGCTACCACACATCAAGAAATTACAATTTCAAAAAATAGTGATTACAATTTTACATTCTTTAGTTTTAATACTGAAACTGTAGTAGATGTAGAACCTAAGAAATCTGAATGGGATTTAAACTTTACCGTTTTTACTAATGAGATTCAGGGATATGGTTCTTACGGCTATACAGATTTTGTTGCAAATAATTTAAAAGCCGATGCTAAAGCATATTTAATTAATAATGAAGAAGCAACGTTAACTTACGATACGTTTACATTAGACGATGTTAATTCTACACTATTCGAAAATGACCAACGTAATATTGGTAGTAGCTGGAGAAATGGTGGGGGTCCAAGTTCTTTACCGTCGCTTAAGGATTCGGTATTTTACATCGTTCAAGATGCTAATGGTAACTATTATAAGCTTAAATTTTTAGCTTTAACTAACGAATCTGGAGTTCGTGGTTATCCTGAATTTGTGTATAGTTTATTACAATAAATCCATTCTATACAGATTAAAAAAGCCACTCTAGGAGTGGCTTTTGTTGTTTTTAATAAAATAGATTTTAATTAATCTAAATGATAAATCTGTCTGATGTTCTCTAAAATAGCATCGAAATCAATTTTTAAATCGATTAATTTTCCAGTATGAATATCGAATACCCATCCGTGAACTTGCATCGCTCTATTACGTATCGCTTTTTGAACAGCAGATGTTTTAATAAGGTTAACACATTGTTCTTGAACGTTTAGTTCGATTAACTTATTATACCTTTTATCTTCATCTTCAATAGCATTTAATTCGTCTGCATGAATTCGGTATACATCTCTAATGTTTCTTAACCATGGGTTTAATAAACCTAAATCTGCCGATTGCATAGCGGCTTTAACACCACCACAACCATAATGACCACAAACCACAACGTGATTTACTTTTAAGTGATCTACGGCATAATCTACAACAGACATCACATTTAAATCGGTATTAGGCACCATATTCGCAATGTTTCTATGTACAAAAACTTGTCCCAATTCTAATCCCATTAAACCTTCTGCATCTACACGGCTGTCTGAACACCCGATATATAAAAATTCTGGGGTTTGCCCGTGACGTAAATCTTCGAAATAGTTTTCGTTAGTAGCTAACTTATCTTTAATCCACTTTTCGTTATTCTTAAATACATTTTTTAATACCATAACTTATATTTTTATAATTCTATTAAATTTAATCAAGAGATTTTATTTTAAATCCCTTCTTTTATGGCCGACTTAACAACCTTTATTTAGTTTGTTTTAATACTTTTTAAACTCTAGAATACTCTAATTAAATACTCCTAAAAGTATATTATTTTGCACATTTATGTGCTTTAAATCGCATATAATGTTTAGCTTAAACTGATATTAGACTTAGGACGTTCTTTAAAGAATGCGATATAACTCTCTGGGTTCTCTACCACACCACGCTTAGAAATTAAAGTAATATCGATGTTTCTTTCTTTTGCTTTGTGAGTAAAATCTTCAAGTATTTCTATAATATCATAATCCAAATAACGTGTTTTTAAGAGGTTCAATTCTAAACTCGAATTATCTGGTAAACGATCTAATTCTTTTAAAATAGCTCCTTTATTAAAGAAAGTTACCTCTTCTGCTAAAGTCATTTTCACTTTTGGTTTTCCATTACTTTTATCTTCCATATTTAGGAAGTGTGAGTTTTGATAGCTCTTTAACAGAATAATTACAATCCCTACACCAAGTCCCATACCAATACCAACTAATAAATCGGTAAATACAATACCAATTATAGTCACAAAAAATGGTACTGATTGTTTCCAACCTAAATCAATCATTTGTTTAAATAAAACAGGTTTCGCTAATTTATAACCTACAATTAATAGTATTGCCGCTAAAACAGCCAACGGAATCATATTTAACAACGTAGGAATTAAAATAACAGAGATTAATAATAAGAATCCATGTAAAATAGTTGATAATTTACTTTTACCTCCAGATTGCACATTAGCTGAACTTCTAACAATAACTTGGGTGATTGGCAAACCTCCAATTAAACCAGACACGATGTTACCAATACCCTGAGCTAACAACTCTCTATTGGTTGGCGTGACATTTTTATCTGGATCAATTTTATCTGATGCTTCTACACATAATAGCGTTTCTAAACTAGCAACTAAAGCTATTGTAAAGGCTACAATCCACACACCATGGTCGGTGATTGCACTAAAATTTGGAAAACTAAATTGATTAAAAAAGGAAGTTGCATCTTCTGGCACAGGTACATTAACCATATGGCTTTGGCCTATAGATAATATATCGTGACCTTTGGTTAAATTATAATAAACAATTCCTAAAACTACAGCGACAAAAGGCCCTTGAATAACCGTAAAGATTTTACTCTTTTTAGCTAACACATTATCCCATAATAAAAGAATAGCTAAACTAATCGCCCCAATTAAAGCGGCTCCAGGATGGACATTATTAATAATATTAAACAGTTCTGAAAAGGTATTACCTCCATCTATCTCGAAGAATTCGAAATCCCAAGACGATTGCTCGTCATATCCAAAAAAGTTTGGAATTTGCTTTAAAATAATAATAATTCCTATACCAGTTAGCATCCCCTTAATAACTGAAGACGGGAAATAATATGCTATAACACCGGCCTTTAAAACTCCAAAAATAATTTGAATGATACCTGCTAAAACTACTGCTACTAAAAAATTCTGATAACCTCCTAACGTACCAATGGCAGTTAAAACAATTGCAGCTAATCCTGCTGCAGGTCCGCTCACTCCAATTTTAGAGCCACTTAAAAATCCTACTACTATACCTCCTATTATCCCTGCAATAACTCCAGAGAACAACGGCGCTCCACTCGCCAAAGCAATACCTAAACACAAAGGTAAAGCCACGAAAAACACGACAATACTTGCCGGAAAATCATTTTTCAATGTTTTAAACATAATAAAAATTTGCTTTAATATTTAAAATAAATATGCAGTCTGACTACTTAAAATCAGACCATTAAAACGTATTATACTATGCTTACTTCTGGGGGTGGGGAAAAGTTATCTAATTCGAATTGAGAATTAATATTAAGGTAAAAACTAAACGTATTATCATGGTCTGAGTAACCAATTAAGTCGTTTAAACCTGGATGCGATTTAAGTTCTAATTCATAAAGCTTAACCGTTTCCTTACTATTCTCTTCTTCAGCAATGTTATAAAACATGGATACATCTACATCTTTATCTAGAATAGATATGACCGTTGGTGCCGAAATTAGCATCGCAAAAATCATAGTAAGAAATAAAGAAATAAAGGTTTTATACATATAATATTTTCATTGAAGAACTATAAGTTTACTGCAAATATAACTATAAGACTTTAATATCTGCACTAGAAATCCAACCTGTTTTTCCGTCGGAGAGTTTTATTTTTTTCCAGTTATTTACAGTATCAAGAACTTGCACCTTTGTTCCTTCATGTAGCTTAAAAGCCTCTGGACTACTTAGGTTAGGCTCATTTTTAACTTGGCTTTCTTGAGCAAAAATAATAGCTGGATTATCTTTTTTATGTTGATTATAATTGTGAAATGCAAAAAATAAAGTGAAACAACCTACAATTAAAATGATGATACTGCTTGAAAAAGCCGCACGTTTCTTATTTGTGTATTCTGCGAAATAGTAACTAATAAATAAGACTACAAATAGAATAAATAAGATTACGGTTGTTATAGCCCAACCATCGAAACTCATAACATTTGTAATGTTTTTTAAGAGTTTAGAAATACCTACTTCTGGAACTACATCTATAGCATCTATGGTCATGTTTCTCGCATAAGCGATATTGTTTTTTATCTCTTTATCTCGAGGCGCTAACTGTAATGCTTTTTCAAAATAATAAATACTCGGGCCTACATGATTTAACTTGTAATGGGCATTTCCTAAATTAAAAAACACCTCGCTAGACTGCATGTTGCTATCTAGTATGGCTTGATATTTATCTATAGCCTCAGCATATTTACCTTCATTATAAAGTGTGTTACCCTGCTCGAAAAGAGATTGCTCTTGAGCAAAAGTAAAATTACTTAACAAAATCATTAGTATGTATAAAACTGCTTTCATATTAACGTATTTGTTTATCTATTAAAGAAATGGTACTTGCTGCCTTATCGTAATCTTGTTGCATGCTAACTTTCGTAGATGGCGTGTAACGTGCCAATTCACAACTTTCAAGTATGGATGAAAAATCGGAAACCACTGTTTGGTCGACCTCTTTAGCAAGTAAAAGGTTCTGTATTTTATCTTTACTTAAATCGCCAGTTTCAATATTAAGTTTTGCTTTTAAATAATTATGAAGCGCTTTTTCTAAAGCAACATAAAAAGCTTCTTTTTGACCTAAAGCTTTTTTAGCCTCACTCAAATACTTCTTAGCCAACTTATCTGCTTTTCTTATTTTATTTCCGGTAACATCTGCATCTCTAACCGCTTTTTGTTTTCTAAAGACCATAGCTAATGGAATCATTAAAAATGGCACCAATAAAGAGCTCCAAAATAATTTCGACTTAAAGAAATGAGACGGTTTATTACTCTCTAGTGTGGTTTTGGTTTTAATAAATGCAAATTGGTCGTTGTTTAAAACTACAGGTTGTTTATTCTCTCCGCTAACAGATGGTTGAGATTCAGCAATGGCATTATTAGGTCCTTGGGTAACATCTACCACAATCTCTTCTGAAGAAATACGTTTATACGATTCTGTTTTTAAATCGAAATATGAAAACGAGATGCTTGGTATAGGATATTTTCCTTTAAACTGAGGCACTACCGTATAATTATCGGAAATGCGCCCTTGCATACCTCTTAAATTTGTAGTTACTTTTTCGTTATGTTCTGGCTCGTAAACCTCTAAAGAACTTGGTAAAACCACTTTTGGTAATTCAAATAATTTCAAGTTTCCGTTTCCAGAAACCTCAACATTTAAGTTTAAAGACTCCGATGCTTTTAACTCGGTTTTAGTGGTTGTAACTTTAAAATCATAGTCTCCTACCGCACCTGTAAAATCGTCTGGTCTGCCTTTTTCAGGAAGTTGTTTTACATTAATAGTACGCTCTCCAGCAGAAACCGTTTTATGAACTTGTGTCATTAATCGGCCTCCAAAAATATCACGTCTATTTGTTGGTACATCTACTGTTATATCTAAACTTAAAGGTTCTATTTTAAGTTTTCCTGTTTTTTGAGGATACAATACCGTTTTACGCAATTCTACATAACGGTAAGATTCTCCTTTATACGTTCCGTTCTTTACTTGTAACCCTTTTACATCTATATTCTGGCTCCAGAAATCGCTATACTTCGGATTGTCTATTTCGCGCCAATTACTAACCCCAGTATTTGGCGATACATACAGTTTGTAAACCACTGTAATCGCTTCATTTAAATACGGATTTGTTTTAGAAACCTCGGCTACCAAATGAATATTCTCTGACGCCACATAATCGGCATTGTTACCATCTTGAGGTTTGCTTACCGCAGAAGTTACTGTGATTTTAGTTGGAATAGTTTTATACACTTCGCCGTCGACCTCAATAGAGGCCTGACTTAACGTAAAAGTTCCTTGACTTGTAGGTGCTAAAAAGTAAGAGTATTTTTTAGAAAATTGAGACACCCCATTTACCCATGATTTACTTACAGATTGATTTGGTCCTCCAACAACTTTAAAATTTGCAAAACTAGGTGGATTAAAATTATCTCCATCTCTATTCATTTCAAAGTCTACTCTTAAACGCTCATTAATTCCAAGTTTAGTTTTACTCACTTTAGCCTCAAACTTAACCTGTGCAAAGGTTACGCTAGAAACTAGTAAAACTAAAACTATACTTATATGTTTAATCCTTTTCATGTTTAAATTCATTCTCAAAACAAAATTACCAATCTTTATCGGTTTGAATGCGTTCCCCTTTTTGTTTCTCTGCATTCATTTTTTCTTGAACTTTTTGTTCTTGATTATTCATCGCTTCTAGCAAGTTTTTAATTTGCTGTGGCGACATTTGCCCTTGCTGAGGCTTTGGCTGCTGGGGCTGTTCTTTTTTATCTTGATCGCCTTCACCTTGATCTTGCTTATCGTCTTTAGGCTTACCATCTTCATTCTCCTCTTCGTCGCCTTTATCTTGATCTTGATCACCTTCATCTTCTTTATCCTGATCCTTATCGTCGCCTTCGTCCTGTTTATCTTGGTCTTTTTGGTCCTCCTGATCTTGGTTTTGATCTTCGTTTTCGTCTTGATTATCTTGATTCTGATCTTTATTATCTTCTTGATCGTCCTCGTTATTTTCGTTTTGCTCTTCCTGCTCTTTAGCGCATTCTTTAGCTAGACCAAAATTATATCGCGTTTCTTCGTCTGTAGGATCATTTCGCAATGCATTTTTATACGCTTCAACAGCTTCTTTACATTGTTTATTCTGCATTAAAATATTTCCGATATTATGAAACGCTTTATGTTTTTCACTTCTATCTGTAGACTTATTTGCTGCTTCTTGTAATCGAAATAATGACTCTTCTAAATTTCCTTTTTTAAAATACGACGTTCCTAAATTATATATTCCAGAAACATTCGATTCTGCTTCAGAAATAGCTTTTCTATATTCCATTTCGGCAGCTATATAATCCTCTTCTAACACCTTCGCATTACCTTCAAAAACAAAATTATTAGATAATCTTTCTGCTTCAACAAGCGCTTCATTGTCGTCTTGTGCATAAGACGATACTGTAAAAAATGCAATAAAAATTAATACAATAGGTTTCATAACAAATACTCCAAAATCACTGAATATTACTATTTTTTTAGCGTTTTCTATCATAAGTTTTCGTTAAATAAGTTTAACTTCTTTAACCACCCTGTCTTACGATCTAACAAGAAAATATCTAAAAACAGAAGTAAAATTGCTAATCCGATAAACCACTGAAATTGAGATTTAAAATCGGCTATTTGCTTAGCTTCAAATTCTGTTTTATCCATACCGTTTAAAATATCGCGAATTTCTTCTACCACCGTATTTGTATGTCTACCATTAATATAAACACCATTGGCTTCGTTCGCTATATTTTTAAGTGTTTCTTCATTTAATCGTGTTATAACAGTTTCTCCATTGTTATCTTTTTTATAATTCATAACAATGCCATTACGTTTAATAGGTATTGGTCCACCTTTTACATCTCCAACACCAACAGTAAAGATTCTAATACCTTCTTCGGCGGCCTCTTCTGCAACCTGTGCAGCAACTTCGCTATGGTCTTCCCCGTCTGAAATGATAATAAGCACACGATTTGTTTGCTCAGCATCGTCGTAATATGTTTTTGCCAAATTAATAGCTTCATTAATTGCGGTTCCTTGAGACGACATCATGTCTGTATTCATATTCTGAAGGAACATTTTTGCCGAAGCATAATCTGTAGTAATTGGCAATTGCGGAAATGCTTTTCCTGCGTAAGCGATAATTCCCACACGGTCGCTTGCCAGATTATTAATAATCTGAGTTACCAATTGTTTTGCCTTTTCTAATCTGTTTGGTGCAATATCTTCGGCTAGCATACTTTTAGAGACATCTACAGCAAAAACAATATCTACACCTTCTCGCTTAACCGTTTCTAACTTTGTCCCGACTTTAGGATTTACTAATGCAATTGCCAAAGATGCAAAAGCCAGACATATAATTACTAATTTTAAAACCGATTTAAATACCGAACGATTTGGACTTAATCGTTTTAAAAGTGCTTTATCGGCGAATTTTTTTTGAGCATGGCGTTTCCATAACTGAAGCATCAAATAGATGACGATAATCACCGGAACGACACACAGTGCCCAAAACCATATTTTTTCTTCTAATTGAAACATCTATTATATAAAACTTTTAAATATTGTAGAACGTAGTAAAATTTCAAGTAACAATAGCATACCTGACAACAGTAATAATGGGCGGTATTTCTCTTCGTAATTATAAAATTTAAACTCTTCTATATCTGTTTTTTCCAGTTTATTAATTTCTCCGTAAATTTCTTCTAGTTTCTGATTATCGGTAGCTCTAAAATACTGCCCTCCAGTTACGTTAGCAATCTCTTCTAAAAGCGCCTCGTCTATCTCTACTTGAACACGACCGTATTGAAATGTTCCATTTGGCAAAATTCCTATTGGAGATAATGCCATACCGTTAGAACCTAATCCAATTGTATAGGTTTTAATACCAAATTCCACGGCCATTTCACTAGCAATTTTAGGGTCTATAAAACCGGAGTTATTAACTCCATCGGTAAGTAAAATAATTACTTTACTTTTTGCTTTACTGTCTTTTAATCGATTTACAGCAGTTGCTAATCCCATACCAATTGCAGTACCACCTTCTATAATATTATTATACTTAATATCTTCTAGAGAACGGATAACAATTCCTTTATCACTAGTAATTGGAGTTCTTGTATAACTCTCTCCGGCATATTCTACCAAACCAATTCTGTCGTTTGGACGCTCTTTAATAAAATCGGCAGCAACCTCTTTTAAAGCCTCTAAACGGTTAGGTTTTAAATCTTTTGCCAACATACTTGCCGAAACATCTATTGCCATTACAATATCGATACCTTTTGTAGTATTTGTTCTAGACGACACATCTACAGTTCTAGGTCTTGCCAAAGCGGTAATTAATAACGCTAATGCCAACAAACGTAAAGCAAATAAGAGATGTTTTAATTTTGGCAACCACGAATTAGTTACTTTAAACCCCTTAATACTTGACATTTTAAGCTCGGCATTTTGCTTATTCTGCTTAAAAAGATACCATACCAATGCTATTGGTAACAATGCTAGCAACCAGAATACTTCTTTGTTTAAAAATTCTATACCCTCAAACATTATTCTGCTTTATTTAGTTCTACGGAATTTACAATACGCTCTGCCATTTCTTCGGCATACACATCGTCGTTTTTCCATGTAATTATAATTTCTTGTAATACATTATTTGCTGTAAAATGAAGCATGATATAATGTCCAGCGATATAGTTATCTGAATTCGCCAAAGGAATATGTCCGTTTCCATACGTTTTTAAACCTTCTGCCCCATTTGGTGTTGTAAACTTATCGCGTTTCACCGTTATATCTGTTACTTTATTAAGCTCGAATTGCTGTATAGCACGTTCTGAAGCTTCATTTAAGTCTATTGCTGCTGGTTTTTGCTGTGGCTGCTGACCACCTTGTTGTGCTTGTGGATTTTCTGGCGCAAATTTTTGTGTAGTAACATTTACACTAAACGCATCAGACATGGTGCCGAAACCAAACTTAGTAACCTGAATTTTTTCTTTCAATTCATCTGGAACAGGACTTTCTAAACGCATTAACACTTCTGGTGTTGTTATGGTAATTGGAGGAAAACCATAAGAACTTTTTACCCACTGTCCTTCTAATAACTGTTTAGTATCGTGACGTAAAATAGTGTCTTTGGTATAATTGAAGCCATATTTCATAGCAAATCCTGCAAATATTAAAGCAATTAAACCAAGTCCGGCAGCTATAGAAATCATGATTTTCTTACGCTTCTTTTTACGCGCTTGTTCTTCTTTATACTGCTGGTTTAATAACTTTTCTTCTTCATCTGGTTCTGGAAGGACTTCCTTAACATGATCAATTTCTAATGCAATAGTTTTTTTATCTAATGCAGCTAACTCGACGTCTGGAGCAGATTTAGCGAACTTTACTAAATCGGCACGTTTTAAAATACTTTCAATATTTTTAATAGTCTCTTTACTAAAATCTATTTGATTACCTTCTTTTAGTAATTGTAAACGGCTTATTAATTGATCGGTGGTACTTTCTAGAGCCTTATCGTAAACCTTTTCATCTAAATATTTACGAAGTACTAATGTCAATTCAGAATAATATTCTTTAATTTCTGAATGTGCTAAAAACTGACTATCATCTAATTTCTGAAGTGCTAATTTTGCACGTTCATAAGGTGGTAATAATGCAATCTCTTCTTCCTCTGTCAATGGTTTTTTACGCCATAAAAACCAGTATAAAATAGCACCTAATATGATTAGTCCTAATAAAATATAAAGTGGTAATCTCCACCAGTTATTATTCTTTTTCTCGACTTGTATGTACGACTTTACATCGTAAAGTCCTTGCTTGGTAGAGTCTACAACAATGTCTCTAATTTCAACCTTTAAAGAATCGGTCTGAAATGTTTGATCGCCAATTACAATTTTCTGAATCGGAATAGCATACTGTCCAGAATCGAATTGCGTTAAACCATATTTCTTAATTAAGTTGAATTTAGCATCACGCTTAGTTGTATCTACAGGATACGAATGTATCATTTCTAAAGGCGCAAAAGTTTGTCCTTCTGGAAACACGACTAGCTTAGTAGAATCTACCTCAACTTCAATTTTATATGTAATTTGCGCGCCTACTTTTACTGAAGTAGAATCGATTCCTGATGTTATATCTTGTGCATACGAATAGCTCGAGAATATGCTGAATACAATTAGTAAACATAAGCTATTCTTGAAGCGATTCGATATTGGGAATTTAAAAATTTTCATAAGTTATTTAAGATTATCATCTGCGTTTAAAATAGCCAAGTAATTTTTTCACATAACTTTCGTCTACACGACAATCTATAGTTCCAGCTCCAGATTTTGCAAAACTGTCTTTATAATAGTTTACTTTTTCTTGATAATATTTACTGTAATTTGTTCTTACCGTTTTAGACGATGTATTGACTAACATTAACTCGCCAGTTTCCTCGTCTTGCATATGTACCATACCTAAATTTGGAATACTTTCCTCACTCTTATCGTACACGCGAATTCCTGTAACATCGTGACGTTTAGCTGCGATTTTTAAAGTCTGCTTATAATCGTCTGAAATGAAATCTGACAGCACAAAAACAATTGCACGTTTTTTGGAGACACTCGATAAAAACTTAAACGCTTCAGCAACATTAGTTTGTTTACTTTTTGGCTTAAATTCTATAAGTTCACGAATTATACGCAATACATGCGAACGGCTTTTCTTTGGCGGAATGTAAAGTTCGATGGTATCTGAAAACAACACCAATCCAATTTTATCATTGTTTTGGGTTGCCGAAAATGCTAATGTTGCGGCTATTTCTGTAACTACTTCATTTTTAAATTGCTGTTCTGTCCCGAACCATTCCGATCCAGAAACATCAACCATAAGCATCATAGTTAACTCACGCTCCTCTTCGAACACTTTTATATAAGGCTCGTTGTAACGCGCGGTAACATTCCAATCTATATTTCTAACATCGTCTCCAAATTGATATTGACGCACTTCACTAAACGTCATACCACGACCTTTGAAGGTAGAATGATATTCTCCTCCAAAAATGTGATTAGACAGTCGGCGTGTCTTAATCTCAATTTTTCGTACTTTTTTAAGTAATTCTTTAGTATCCATTTTTCCTCTTTCCCAACCCTCTCTCCATTGGAGAAAAGATTTTAAAATTTAAAATTTTATTCACCCTTTTAAAGCCCTTCTTTCTATGAAGGGTTTAGGATGGGATTATGGTACTTCTATTTCATTTACAATCTTAGTAATGATATCTTCAGACGTTACATTTTCGGCTTCAGCTTCATAAGTAATTCCAATTCTATGACGTAACACATCGTAAACAACGGCACGAACATCTTCAGGAATAACATAACCACGACGCTTAATGAAGGCATAACATTTAGCAGCTGTAGCTAGGTTAATACTTCCACGAGGCGATGCTCCAAAAGAAATTAACGGCTTTAAATCTGCTAATCTATATTTTTCTGGGTAACGTGTTGCGAAAATAATATCAAGTATATATTTCTCAATTTTCTCGTCCATATACACTTCACGAACTGCAGCTTGCGCTCTTATAATTTGCTCTACAGATACCACAGGATTTACGGTTTCGTAAGTTCCTCTTAAGTTAGCACGAACAATAAGTTGCTCTTCATCTAACTTAGGATAATCGATAACAGTTTTCAACATAAAACGGTCGACTTGCGCTTCTGGTAACGGATACGTTCCTTCCTGCTCTACTGGGTTTTGTGTTGCCATTACCAAAAATGGCTTATCTAAAATAAAGGTTTCATCTCCAATAGTTACTTGTTTCTCCTGCATCGCTTCCAGTAAAGCCGATTGTACTTTTGCCGGCGCTCTGTTAATCTCATCTGCAAGTACAAAGTTTGCAAAAATTGGACCTTTTTTAATCGAGAAATCGTTCTCTTTAATGTTATAAATTAATGTACCAACAACATCTGCAGGTAATAAATCTGGAGTAAACTGTACACGGCTAAAACTACCATCGATAGCCTTAGACAATGTATTAATCGCTAATGTTTTTGCTAATCCAGGAACCCCTTCTAAAAGGATATGCCCTTGTCCTAATAACCCAATAAGTAAACGTTCTACCATGTGTTTTTGCCCAACGATTACTTTGTTCATCTCTAACGTAAGTAAATCTACAAAAGCACTTTCTCTTTCAATCTTTTCGTTGATTGACTTAATATCAACTGTACTGGTACTATCCATATTCTTTGTTTTAAAACTCTATTTTATTCAGCATTTTAACGCCTTGCAAATTGTTAAAATTTTCCGTGTATAGCTGTTAATAATTGGTTAAAAATTAAACATTATACAATAATTAAGATTTAAGGTGATAAAAACAAAATATATCAATTAAAAACCTTGACATTTATACAATAAACAACACAAACATCCCATTTATTAAAGTGTATTAAGTATTTTTATAGTTGAATTTACACCTATTAACAGCATAAAATGAATACTAAAATAGCATTAATTACAGGAGCTACAAGTGGAATTGGCCGTTCTACTGCTCACGAATTTGCAAAACACCATATAAAACTAGTCTTATGCGGACGCCGAAAAGACCGTTTAGACATTGTAAAAAAGGCCCTAGAAAAAGACACCGATGTACACACCTTGTGTTTTGATGTTCGAAATAAACAAGCCACTATGGATGCTATTAATTCTTTACCCGAAGAATTCTCTAACATCGATATTTTAATTAATAATGCAGGTAATGCTCACGGTTTAGACCCTTTTCAGGATGGAGATACCGAAGATTGGGATGCTATGATCGACATAAACGTAAAAGGACTTTTATATGTTAGTAAAGCCATAACACCTAAGATGATAGCTCGTAAATCTGGACATATTATTAATATAGGTTCTTCTGCCGGAAAAGAAGTTTACCCAAAAGGTAATGTATACTGCGCAAGTAAACATGCTGTTTTAGCCATAACCGAAGGTATGCGTATAGACATGAATCCGCATGGTATAAAAGTAGGAGCAATAAATCCTGGTTTAGTTGAAACAGAATTTTCTCAGGTGCGTTTTAAAGGCGACCCAATAGCTAATACAGTATACAAAGGCTTTAATGCTTTGCAACCCGAAGACATTGCCGAAATTATTTACTTTGTAATTAGCAGACCTTACCATGTTAATATTGCAGATTTACTCGTGTTCCCTACCGCTCAAGCCAATTCAACGATAGTAAAAAAGGATTAAAAATGATTAATAAACGTCTTCTTATAAAAAACCTATTAGCGCATAACGACGAAAATAGTTTTTACGATAAAAAGCGTAAAATTAATATTAGCGAAAAAGAAGGGAAAGCTAAGTTTTTAAAGCATGTGTGTGCACTCTCTAACAGCAACCCTAAAAACAATTCGTTTATTGTAATTGGAGTTGAAGATGATACGAATGAAATTATAGGCGTAGACTTCTTCGACGATAGTAAAATTCAGAATTTAATAAACGCATACCTCACTAATCCGCCTATAGTTCAATACGAGAACATTCCGTTTCCGCATTTACCAGGTCATAAGGTGGTTGGGTTAGTTACCATACGATCGAATAACAAAATTACATCCCTCCGAAAAAATATTTGGAAATATTACGGCGGTTCGGTATTTTTTAGAGACGGGAGCATTAGCATGCCTAAAGCTTTCGACATTGAACTTAAAGATGTAAACTCTAAGATTGTTGAAGCCATAGAAAATCATGCGCAAAACAACATAGAATACACCTTAAATGGCGTGTTCGACTTTATGAATTCTAGAAAGGATTACAATCCTGAATATCTTGTTTTTAAAGAATACTTTGTGGTGTGTTGGGCCGGACAACGAAAAATCGTAAAAAATAACATTTACTATTCTAGAGTAGATATTGAACTGATTAACGAACAGGTTAGATTGTTTTTTTCAACCTTAGACGAAGTTTCAATTAGCATTACCGAAGACTCTTTTAACATTATTGAGTATGTCCATTTAGGACTTCAACAATCTTATAATTACTACCCTTTAGAAGAAACTATTATCAGTTTTAAAGACAATGCGAGCTACCAAATAAACACCAAATTATTGTTTGAGCCACCGCAATATGACAAGAAGGTATTGCACCATATTTACAACAGCAATAATACTATTCTCGAAAAATTAAAAAAAGGATTTTCACTTAATAAATCCGAAGAAAAAGATATTAAAAACTTACCCGCAACTTACCTGTTATGCTACCTTAATGATTTCCCTGAATCTTTGAATAAACTTGAAGAAGCCAAGCCCTACCTTAAATCCTACACCTTAGAAGTTTATCTCCTTTACAAAGAAGCAATGCGCATCCTAAGAAAAGTAAAATACAGTTAGAATTTAACTATACATTATTACATACCATTTATGTAATTTTTAGTACCAACTATATAAATAAGATAAATCAATCCCTATTAAGCAATATATTTGTTGTGCTATTAGTCATTATCATAATATTAACCTTATTTCTCCCAATAAAGATTGGCATTGAAATTAAGGTTATTTATTAGAAAAGAAACCACCTATTTTATAGGTGGTTTTCTTTTTTTATGTTCTAAACAGAATTATTTTCCGCCTTCTAAAATATCTTGCCATTCTAACAGTTTTTTCCATTGTCCTTCGTAAGCTAATTTTGCTTGCTCTGGCCATGTCCCTGGATTATGAACCTTAAAGGCTTCGCCTCCTCCATTTAACACCTCTTGACATTTAGCTACCGATGTTTCAGAAAGTGCTTTCCAAGTTGTAATACCTGCATTAAAAAATAATTGTTCAATTTTTGGACCAATACCTTCAATAATTTTTAAATCGTTTTCTTTAATTAGTTTTCCAAAGATGGCTTTAGCTTCTGCTGCATTAAAGACTAATAATGGTGCACTCATGGCGGCTGCCATTCTACTATCTTGCATTTTTAACGCACCTAGTTTAGAGTTACACGCTTTTAAATCGGTTTCTAATTTTGAGATTTTACTTGTATACAATGTTTCGTCTACCTCTTTAACGCTCGATTTTCCAAGAAAATACCCTAACAAAGCACAAAGTAGGCCTACAATTGCTGGAATTAATATACACATATTCATAATTTATATTTTTTAAGTTTAAACGTTTTTTAATTTAATATTACTATAGTTCTTCTATTCTTAGCACGACCGTCTTCTGTATCATTATCTGCGATAGGCTCTGTTTGCCCTTTAGAAAGTGTTGTAATTTTACTTTCAGGAATATGATTTCTTATAAAGTAAGATTTTGCAAAATCTGCACGCTCCTGCCCTAAGACCACATTACTATCTGCATTACCAGTATTATCTGTATGACCTACTATGGTTGTTGTAGCACCTTCAACTTTATCTAAATACCTAGAGATTTTAGCCACTTTTTCACGTTGTTCTGCAGATAAACTTATAGATGCTTTTGCGGTATCGAAATACATAACTAATGGATTCGCTTCAATTTCATCTTTAATTAATTGTAAGGCATCTAGATGCGAATTATCGCTTTCATCACGTGTAGAAATGGAGTAGTTTTCTGGCCCGTAATACACACTATCTTGATCAGGAATCATGCTATCTTGCAATGTTCCAAACGTGTCAATCTGTTGAGAAGAAATACCTTTTGAAACATAGTAATTTTTAACAGCATTTGCTCTTGCCAAACCTAAATTTGGAAATGCAGAGTTATTAGTTTCTTCACTGGTGTAAAGTCCCGTAATCCCTATAGTTTTTAAAGGATTGGCGTCTAAATAGACTTTAAGACTATCGATTGCATTTTCTACACTACTAGAAATGGGTGTAAGAATAGTAATTCCCGACGCTTTAAAATTAATGTTATCGTTAACATTAAGTTTTAAATCTCCATTAGAATCATTTAATAGAAACGGGTTCATAGTGGCCGCTTTAGGTTCTACAACCACAGGTTCTGCTACAATTTCTTCCTGGACACAACATGTTGTACAGAGGTTACAATACAAAATTGTTCCAAGAATGATGGTTAACAAAATACCCAATAGGTAAACTGCTTTTTTGCTCATTGGTTAAAGGTTTTTAAATTAGTGACCCTTAAGGTATTGAATTTTTATGTAAGTTTTTTCAATAAAAAAAAAGTAAATACTTAACTGCATATTTTTAGACCATAAATTGAATAAAAAAATGCATTAGAAACTAAAAAAGCACCTTTCATATTACTGAAAAACGCTTCTCTTTTAAATAGATATACTCATCTATAATTCAAATTTTATACCTTGAGCAAGTGGTAAATTTGTCGTGTAATTTATTGTATTTGTTTGTCTACGCATATACACTTTCCAAGCATCGGAACCTGACTCTCGTCCGCCACCAGTTTCCTTTTCGCCTCCAAATGCACCACCAATCTCAGCACCGGACGTCCCTATATTTACATTTGCAATTCCACAATCGGAACCATTTACAGATAAGAATTGTTCTGCTTCTCTAAGATTATTTGTCATAATTGCCGACGACAAGCCTTGTGCCACAGCATTTTGAATTTCGATAGCATTACTAACATCTCCAGAATATCTAAGCAAATATAGTATAGGCGCAAAAGTTTCATGCTGAACCATTTTATAATGAGGTTGAGCTTCTACTATTGCTGGTTTTACATAACATCCACCTTCGTAACCTTGTCCTTCAAGAACACCTCCAACTACAACACTCTTTCCGCCTTCTTTTTCTACAGCAACCAAAGCATTTTCATACATTTTGACGGCTGCTAAATCGATAAGTGGCCCAACATGATTCGTTTCATCTAATGGATTTCCAATTTTTAGTTGGTTGTAGGCTTTAACTAGAGCTTCTCTAACTTGATCATACATGCTTTCATGAATAATTAAACGTCGTGTAGACGTACAGCGCTGTCCACAAGTACCAACAGCTCCAAAAACCGCCCCAATAACAGTCATTTTTATATCGGCATCTGGCGTAACAATTATGGCATTATTTCCGCCTAACTCTAAAAGCGATTTACCTAATCGTGCCGCCACATCTTGAGCCACAATTTTTCCCATTCTTGTGGAACCTGTTGCCGAAATTAAAGGCACTCGCACATCTTTTGTTAATAAACCACCAACATGCTGATCGCCATATATAACATTCGATATGCCCTCTGGAAGATTATTATCCGCAAATACTTCGGCAGCAATATTTTGACAAGCAACACCTGTTAATGGTGTTTTTTCACTCGGTTTCCAAATACACACATCGCCACAAACCCAAGCCAAAGCTGTGTTCCAAGCCCAAACAGCTACAGGAAAATTGAAAGCTGAGATAATACCTACAATACCTAACGGATGGTATTGCTCGTACATACGATGTCCAGGACGTTCGGAGTGCATGGTTAACCCGTGAAGTTGCCTTGATAATCCCACGGCAAAATCGCAGATATCTATCATTTCTTGAACTTCCCCTAATCCTTCTTGATAACTTTTACCCATCTCGTAAGACACGAGCTTCCCTAAAGCCTCTTTTCTCTCACGTAATTTATTACCAAACTGACGTACAATTTCTCCTCGCAAAGGTGCTGGAGTTGTCCGCCAAACTTTAAATGCATTTTGTGCAGTTTCAACAACTTTTTCGTAATCGTCTTTAGTAGTAATTTTTACAGAACCAATATATTCTCCATCAACCGGAGAATAACTTTTAATACTTACATCACTACTTGAAAAGTTGTTTTTTCCAGTAGACGTTCCTTCATTTGTATTTTTAACGCCTAATTCTTTTAGAACGTTTTTAATTTTGAATTTAGCAGCAACCGATTTCATTTTGTAGTTTTTATAAATTACACCATCTATTTCTACTAAGATACTAATTTAAAAACGCTTTATATCAGACAGATACAATAAATAAAAGCTAACATTTTTAACGTGAAGTGCTCAGTAAATATTTGAGAATCTATACTAACTACATACTATAATTTGATGTAGAAACATCTTGATTTTTATACATACCACTCCAAGAGAACGGACTGTTCTTAGAGTCTAAAAAAGCTTACCAAAACGATTAAAGATAGACACTTCGGAAGTGCTAGAGAGATATTCCTTTCTCCTATTTTAAAATTATCAGTAAAGATGAAATCTCTAGATTAACGCAAAGTAGCCCCTTTTGCTGCCCACCACGGACGAATTTCTATTTCTAATCGGCCAGCTTTCACCATTGGATCTGCATTGGCTAGACTATCGGCTATCTTTTGAGTTGGGACATTATAAATGGTTACACCTCTAACCTCTCCATCATCACCAAAACCACCAGAAATATCTGCATAGCCCAAATCGTACATTTTCTTTAAATAGTCTAAATGTGCTTCTTGCAATTGTTGCGCCTCTTCTTCATTCTGAGTTCTTACAGCTCCTCCTTTTAAAAATGCTATAAAATACTGTTGCATTAAAACAGTGTCTTTTGTTTTTTTATCTACAAAATCGTAGGTCTCGAAACCTTTGGCTGTTAATTCGGCTTTAATTTCATTGTAACTTTTAGGCGCTGTTTTAATTTCGTCATCTAAAATTATAGAATCTGCTTTCACGGTCCCTTCTACCGTATCGACTGGCTTAATCGATGTATTTATAGGGGTTTGATTTGTTTCGTTCTTACAGCTTAATACTACTACGAAGCTTAATAACACAATAATATATTTCATTATTTCCAAGTTTTATAAGGTTGTTTACTGAGTTGCGAATTATAATATCTCACCTCTCCAGTAACTTCTTTTCCTAACCAAAGTGGCTTAGAAATGATTTCTGTAGGATGACTCAATTCTATTTCGGCAACTATTAATCCGGCATTATCTCCAAAGAATTCGTCAACTTCAAATACATGTTGATTCATTTTAATTTCATAACGAATTTTATCTATAACACCGTCTTCACATAATTTAAGAAGTGCTTCTGCATCTGATTTTTCGATAGCTTTCTCCCATTCGAAACGCTCTAAACCATCTTTAGTCGATTGGCCTTTTACGGTTAAAAATCCTTCATTTCCTTTTACACGCACACGAACCGTTCGTGCTTTATGTGTATTTAAAAATCCCTGTACGATTTTAGTATGTTTATAAGCTTCAGCTTTAAAAGCATCAGACTTTACTAAAAATTTACGTTCTATTTCTATCATATTTTATTGCAATCTCTTTTATTTTTTCTGAAGGAATACGCTCTAATTCATATGTATGTTCTGCCAACCAAAGCATGGCAGACACAATGGTTTCAGATTCTATAGGTTTGTATTTATTCAATTTACCAATAAATAAAGGCGATAGCAATCTCATTAAAATCTTTCCTAAATATTCCCCTAATCTAAACTCGTTTCGACCACCAACTATTAAAGATGGTTGAAGCATATAGGTATTTTTAATTTTTAAAGATAACACAACAGCTTCCATTTCACCTTTAGTTCTATTATAAAAAACTTTACTTTTGGCATCTGCACCTAATGCCGAGATACATATAAAGGTCTCTATATTATTTTTTAGACATAGGTTGGCTGCAGCAAGCGGAATTCCATAATCAATGTTATGATATATGGCTTTATTTGGTGTTTTAGACTTCGTGGTTCCAATACAGCAAAACACCACGTCGGCTAGAAACAACGTTTTGTAGTTATCTAACTCGAATAAATCGATAAGGTATTCTGTAATTTTAGCGTGTTTAATGCCACAAGTGGATCTACTAAATAACACGATTCGGCTATAACTCCTATCTTTTAAAAGTGCTTGCAACAAGTTCCCTCCTGTTAAACCCGTTGCACCCAATACGATAGCTGTTTTACCCATAAGTTTATATTTTCTTGAATAAAGTTATTTAAATTTGTTGAATAGTATACAAAACACATTGCAATAAACCATAGCAATGTACCACTAAATTATGGAGTCAGATATTCCGTTAAGAAAAATAATTCATGTTGATATGGATGCATTTTACGCATCTGTAGAACAAATGGATTTTCCCGAACTTAAAGGAAAAGCTATAGCTGTTGGCGGCAGTGAACAACGTGGAGTTGTAAGTGCTGCGAGTTATGAAGCTAGAAAATTTGGAGTTAAAAGTGCAATGAGTGGTGCTCAAGCCAAACGTAATTGCCCTGAGTTAATTTTTGTAAAACCCAGATTTGACCGCTATAAAGACATATCTAAACAGATACGGAAAATATTTTTTGATTATACCGATTTGGTTGAACCACTTTCGCTCGATGAAGCTTATTTAGATGTAACCGTAAATAAAAAAGGAAACCCTAGCGCTTCGCTTATTGCTGAAGAAATTAGAAGCAGAATCTTAAAAGAAGTGGGGCTTACGGCATCTGCAGGAATATCTATTAATAAATTTATTGCTAAAGTTGCTAGCGATTACAACAAACCAAACGGACAAAAAACTGTAAATCCTGAAGATGTATTACCTTTTTTGGAAGCATTAGATATTCGGAAATTTTACGGCGTTGGAAAAGTAACTGCCGAAAAAATGTATCAACTAGGCATTTATACAGGAAAAGACTTAAAATTAAAATCGCTTGAATATTTAGATTCCCATTTCGGAAAATCTGGACAGTACTATTATCATGTGGTTCGAGGCATTCATAATAGTGAGGTAAAACCCAATCGCATTAGAAAATCGCTTGCTGCCGAACGTACTTTTAGCGAAAATTTATCTAGCGAAATCTTCATGTTAGAAAAACTAGAACTTATTGCCGAAGAAGTTTCTAAACGATTAAAGAGAAACAAAGTAGCAGGAAAGACCATTACACTAAAAATTAAGTACAGCGATTTCACATTGCAAACACGAAGTAAAACCCTACTCTATTTTATTAGTGATGCCCACCTTATTATGGACACGGTTAAAACGTTACTAATACAAGAAGAATTAAGCAATTCTGTAAGGCTATTAGGCATTTCTATTTCCAATTTAAACACAGAAAAGCAAGATAAAAAACTAGAACAGAAAAGTGTAAGCGTACAATTGCAATTTAAATTCTAGATTAAGCAAAGTTACCATACAATTGCTATTATTCATATTAAAGCGTAAAGTCTAAATTAACAATTCTTAAAAAATAGTCATTTCGAATATTGAATTATTAATTTAGAATAATTCTTATTAAAGAATATCCACCAAATAAGTATAGATTTAAAATTATTCACAATTCTTTTATTTTTATTTGTACTAAGTCTAAATAAGGTTAATTTTGCGTTAAAATTTACACAAATGGTCTTAAACAAAGGACACTTTACTTTTTTACTTTTCTTAATAAGCTGTGTCGCTTTTTCTCAAAAAGGGGAATTAAACGGAAATGTTGTTTTCGATACTAACGAACCTGTTCTTGGAGCCCATATAATATTAATAGGTATCGATTTAAAAAAAGAAACTGTAACTGGTATTAATGGTGACTACAGTTTTAAAAATATTCCTTTTGGTACATATAACATTCAGATGCATTCTTTAAATGCAAATTCTGTTACTATAGAAGTAGTACATGATTCTTCTAAAGACATACATAACACGGTAATAAAATTTTCTGAATACCAAGATTTAGCAGAAATCCTAGTAAAATCTAAAACTACTAAGGAAAAAATTGAAGACGAAGGGTTTGCTGTTAACGTTATAGAAACTAAAGAAGCTGGTTTAAGAAATGTGCAAACTAACGAATTACTAAGAACAAGTGCAGGTGTGAATATCCGCCAAAACGGAGGGTTAGGATCAGATGTTCAATACAGTTTAAACGGATTATCTGGAAGTGCTGTTCGTATTTTTATAGACGGTATACCTATTTCTGTTTACGGTTCTTCTTTTAGTTTAAATAGTATACCGCCTTCAATGATTAAACGGATTGAAGTTTATAAAGGTGTTGTACCTGGATATTTAGCAGACGATGCATTGGGTGGGGCAATAAATATTGTACTTCATAAAGGCGCTAAAAATAATTTAAACGCATCAATTTCATACGGTTCATTTAACACGTTACAGACAAGCCTTAATGGTTTATATCGTTTCGACAAGTCTGGTTTTACAGTAAAGGCTTCGGGTTTTTATAACAGTTCGGATAACGATTATAAGGTTTCAGGTAGAAGTGTTGTGGTTACTGGATTAGGTGGTGTACAAACTCCTATTACTGCAAGACGGTTTAACGATGCGTATAGATCTGTTGGAGGAATGGCTCAAATTGGGTTTACAGATGTAAAATGGGCAGACCAATTCTTTATTGGCTTAACAGGATCAGACGATTATAAAGAAGTACAACATGGTGCTTTTATGACCATTACGCCTTATAAAGACAGGTTTCTGGAATCTGATGCTGCACTTGGAAGTTTAACATACCAAAAGAAAGATTTATTTACTAAAGGTCTAGATATAAATGTACATGGTGTTTACGGAACCAGAAACCGAGTGGTCAACGATACTATGCCTTGGGCGTATAGTTGGGCAGGAGAAAGAGCTATCGATTATAAAGGAGATGAGTTTAAATACATCTGGAATTCTCAACAAGAAGGCGGCCCTACATTAGCAACAATTAAAAGAAATGTTGCATCTGTAAGATCAGGAATATCATACACTATAAACGATAATCATAAGGTATTAGTAAATCATGTTTACAGTGGTATTGATAGAGAAGATAGCGATGCTTTACAATCGTTATTAGAGAGTACGTTTGTTGGTACTAGAGATTTAAATAAAAACATTACATCTTTTACTTACGAGCTAAACGCTTTTGATGACCGATTAAAGGCTAATATTTTTTGGAAATATTATCAACAAAAAACAACCAATTCAGATCCAGATATAGAGAACGATGCCAATGGCAATCCTCAAATTGTAGACGTAGTAACTATTAGTGACAATAAAGATAACGGATACGGATTTGCACTTTCATACGACGTGATTCCTAATGTTTCGTTATTAGTTTCGGCAGAAAAAGCAATACGTTTACCAGATGAAACCGAAGTATTTGGTAACGATGGAGATAATGTGGTAGCCAACCCAAGTATACAACCAGAAAAAAGTAAAAACTATAATTTAGGATTTAGACTAGGTACATTTAATATTGAAAAACACGCATTTAGTATTTCTACCAATTTCTTTATTCGAGATATGACAGACCGTATTGGTTTACCTATTGAAACATCATTAAACGTTGATGATGAAACAATACTCTATGTGAATCAAGGAAACGCAAAATCTAAAGGAGTAGATGCTCAATTAGATTATACCTATAATAATAATTTTGGATTTAATTTTAACATTTCCAATTTCGACTTAACTACAGAAACAGCACTTGGAACCGAAATAAACATACCTAACACACCATTTTTTACAATGAATAGTAGTTTCCGATATTCATTTCAAGATATATTCCAGAAAAAATCACAATTAAATCTGTATTACGTCATGAACTTTACAGATAAATTTTCATACTTAACAGATCAAGGTTCTAATACGGTTGGAAATGAATTCTTTGAAGTCCCACAACAATTTGCTCAAGATTTTGGTGCTAGCTATGCCTTTCCTAATAATAAACTTGTTGTAAGCTTTGATATCAAGAATATATTTGATGAAGCTGTATACGATAATTTATCTGTACAAAAGCCAGGGCGCGCATTTTACTTAAAACTGAATTATACAATCAATAAATTTTAGAAACAAAAATTAATAATTGAAATATGAAACGTAACTTTTTAAATTACAGAATCATTACAGGAATAGCCTTAACGCTAGGATTAATAACTTCATGTAGCAGTGATGACAGCGACCCAGTAGATCCAAATCCAACACCTACAGATTCAAGATGGATAACTGTAACCGGAGCTAGAATGGGTGAAACTCCAGGAGATGGAAATGGCGGAACATTAGTTTACGCTATAAGTACCGAAGACGCTAAAGACCCTTCAGTAATAGTAAATCCATTTGAAAATGGTTTTATCGCACCGTCAAACAGAACAGCGAGATTACAAGCTTCTGAAGATGGTAACACTTTATTCAATATCAGCTACGCCGGAGATACGGGTGGAAATTATACAAAATACGATGTAGAAGGCGGTAATGCATACATCCAAAACGGAACAGCTGTAAATATTTCTCAATACGTAGGAACAGCTCCTAGATGGATTAAATTATTTGATGGAGACCAAACAGGTTGTGCAGTTTATGTAGATGTTGCAGACCCTACTATTGATGATAATGGTACTCCAAACGACGTGTCAGACGATACTTATGTTCGTACCGAAGCTACAATGGGCGTAGTAACTTTAGATTTAGTAGACTCTAAAATTAAAGAGGTAAAAGAACACCTTATCCCATTAAGTGCAGAAGAAGAAGCTGCTGGATACTATATCTCTAGAATTGATATGCCTACTTTAAACGAAGCTCAAGATAAACTTTATATTGGTGCCCGATTAAGTAAAGTAGATCCTGCAACAACAGAAAGCGATAGTGATTACGAAATTTTAGGATCTAAAACTATTGTACTAGATTACCCTTCATTAGAAAATCCTACTATTATTACTTCTACTGTAGGACATGGTAACACTAACGGATACCGTAGTATTAACTCTTGGGAGTATAACGGAAGCGTATACCAAGCAAACCAAAGCGACCCAGAAGGTTCTCACATCTTAAAAATTGATGCTAACAATCAATATGACGATTCTTATGTTTTCAATTTAGATGATGCCTTAGGGATTGAGGGCGCATATATACTTGCATGGAGACCTGCAGCAAATGGAAAAGCTGTTATAGCATACCGTCACGAAGGTTCTGCTGAAGGTGTTGCTGGAGCTCAAGGATATTTTGCACTTGCTGATTTAAATACTAGAACAGCTCAATTAATTACTGATATTCCTTACGATCCTGACTTCTACTTATTCCAATACCAAGGTTTTGTAGTTCAAGGTACAGAAATCTACTTAACAGAAGCTCCTGTAGGGAAAAACGGAAATATTTATATTGTTGAAACTGAAAGTGGTGATGTTACTAAAGGTGCTCAACTAGAAAATGCAGAAGGAAGTCACTTTATAGGTGTATTCTAAACCAAATTTACCAATAGATATATAAAAAAGACTGTCTTTTTAGGCAGTCTTTTGTTAGGATAAATACTCTATTATTTTATTGCAAAATTAGTCAAAAGTAAAGCCTCATTAACGAATGTTAATGAGGCTTTTTTATGATTTAGGTAACTACAGCGATTATAACTTAATCTCTGACACACGTAACGTGTTTACCATTCCTTTTTCTTGAATAGGCATTGCTGCTAAACTAATTAACATGTTACCTTCTTCTAAATAGCCTTTATCGCAAGCCAATTTATTTACATCTTCAATGGTTTCGTCTGTACTAACAAACTTATCGTAGTAAAACGCTTTAACTCCCCACAATAGATTTAATTGCGTTAAGATACGTCTATTAGACGTGAATACTAGAATGTGAGCAGAAGGTCTCCATGCAGAAATTTGAAACGCTGTATACCCACTATTTGTTAATGTAGATATCGCTTGTGCATTAATTTCGTTTGCCATGTTAGCGGCGTGGAAACAAATTGATTTTGTAATATAACGTTTAGTACGAATATGTGGTGGAGATTGTGGCACTTTAATAAGTGGTGAATCTTCTACACTTTTAATAATATTCGACATTTGTTTAATAACCTGAATTGGATATTGCCCAACAGAAGTTTCTCCAGAAAGCATTACGGCATCGGCACCATCCATTACAGAATTGGCAACATCGTTTACTTCAGCACGCGTTGGTGTTAAACTATCTATCATAGTTTCCATCATTTGCGTTGCAATAATTACAGGGATTCTTGCTTTTTTAGCACATAGTACTAATTGCTTCTGAATTAGCGGTACTTCCTCTGCAGGAATTTCAACTCCTAAATCACCACGAGCAACCATTAAACCGTCGCAATACGCAACAATTTTATCGATATTTTCTACCGCTTCTGGTTTTTCAATTTTGGCAATAATTGGAATTTTTTCTTCACTATGTTCTTTAATAAGCTCTTGTAATTGCATTAAATCTTCTGCATGACGCACAAAAGATAAAGCCATCCAGTCTACTTGTAAAGAACATGCAAAAATAGCATCTTCTATATCTTTTTCTGTAAGCGCAGGTTGAGAGATATTCGTATTTGGAAGGTTTACACCTTTTTTAGATTTTAAAGGACCTCCTTGAATAACCTTTGCTGTAACTTCGTCTACGTTATTACTTGAAACAACTTCAAAAATTAATTTTCCATCGTCTAGAAGTACACGTTCTCCGGGTTTAGCATCTTGAGGGAATTGTTTGTAAGTCATGTAAACACGCTCCTTTGTGCCTTCAAATCTTTCGCCAGTAGCAAAAATAATCTCGTCTCCAGGGTTTACAAAAACCTCTCCTTTCATTACACCTACACGAAGTTTTGGACCTTGTAAGTCTCCTAATATTGCAGCGTTGTAACCGAATTCTTCATTTAACTCACGAATCATTTTAACTCGTTCTGTTACATCAGCATAATCAGCATGAGAAAAATTAATTCTAAATACGTCAGCGCCTTCGTCTAACATACCCTTTAAAACTTCTTTCGTACTCGTGGCTGGCCCTAGGGTTGCCACTATTTTGGTCTTCTTTCTTTTCAACATTAATTAAAAATTAAATTGTCTTTAGATTTTATCTGATCCACATTTACCGTGTAAGTTGTAATAACTTGAGGTATTTGTTGGATTTTATTCACTATTAATTGTTCAGTAATTTGCAAGTCTTCTTTAGTTATCTTCATTAAATAATCTACATTTTTTAACTCTGGAACTAAGTTATAAGACTTTATAATTTTTTCTTGATTTGTAAACAATGAGCCGGAGCTTTGTAAGCTATCTTCTTCGCGTTTACATATATTGGACACCAAATTATATGTGATTAAATTTGCGTCGTCCTTCCATTCAAAAATGGAATAAGCAGCTGAAAAATATTTATAATCAATATCTTGAGCTCTTCTTGTAAGACTTAAATTTAGATGACTATTTAAATAATATGCTAATCTATAATCCTCTAATCTACTGTGTATGGCAATTAAAATATAATCGACGTCTTCAAAAAAGTCCTCAAGATTAAGTTTATGAATGGCCATAATCATTACGTTATTGTTGTAAATATAACATATATAAGTTTTAAAAAATCACCTTTTAACTATAAGTTAGTGTTATATTTTCACGAAAACGTTTTAGTTTGAGGGAATTTTTAGAAAAAAAAGAAATAACCTAAATTAGTTCGCTTTTGATATTTCGTTTTGAAATGCAAAGAACGCACGCTTTGAAGCTTTTTCTTCGGCTTTCTTTTTTGATGTAGCTCTTGCCTTGGCTACAACTTTTTTGTCTATCATTAATTTAACAGCAAAGTGTCTTACATCATCTACCCCAGTATCGTCATAAACGTTATAATCGAACGTTTTCTTTTCTTTTTGGCACCATTCTATTAGTAAACTTTTATAGCTTATAACTTTACCTTCTAAGGTTTCTATATCTACAAAAGGTATAATAATACGCTTATAAATAAACTTTTCGCAGTATTTAAAACCACGATCTAGATAAATTGCACCTACTAAAGCTTCGAATAAATTACCATGAATGTTGTCTCCAAATTGACCTTTTGGGATTTTACTTTCAACTAAATCTATTAATTTTAAATCCTTCCCTAATTCATTTAAATGTTCGCGACTTACAATTTTAGAACGCATTTTTGTAAGATAACCTTCATCTCCTGCAGGAGCTTCGGTATATAAATACGATGCAATAACAGAGCCTAACATGGCATCTCCTAAAAATTCTAAACGTTCGTAATTTATGGCATTACCCTTTTTGTCCCTAATATTCATAGAGCGATGGGTAAAAGCTGTCTTGTAAAAGCTTTCGTTTTTAGGTTTGAAACCTAAAATTTTGGTAAGAGAAACAAAAAAATTCCCGTTATTATTAAAACGGGAATTTAATATGTTACGAATGTATTTCATTCGAGATTAATCTTCTAATTTTCTGAATAACACACAGGCGTTGTGACCGCCAAATCCAAAAGTATTACTCATTACCACTTTAACATCGCGTTTTTGCGGTTTGTTAAGTGTTAAATTTAATTCTGAATCAATGTTTTCATCAAAAACTTCATGGTTAATAGTTGGTGGCACAATACCATGTTCCATTGCTAAAATAGCAGCAATAGATTCTATAGCACCCGCAGCACCTAACAAGTGACCCGTCATAGATTTTGTTGAATTGATGTTGATGTTTTTAGCGTGCGCACCAAAAACTTCAGAGATTGCTTTTAACTCGGCTACATCACCAAGAGGAGTAGAAGTTCCATGTGTATTAATATGGTCTACATCTTCTGGTTTTAAGCCTGCATTTTCCAAACAATTTCTCATTACAGCCATAACGCCTATACCTTCTGGATGTGGTGCCGTCATATGATAAGCATCTGATGACATTCCTCCACCCATAACTTCTGCATAAATTTTAGCGCCTCTTGCTTTTGCATGTTCGTACTCTTCAAGAACTATTGCCCCTGCACCTTCTCCTAATACAAAACCATCTCTGGTTGCATCAAAAGGTCTAGATGCTGTTTCTGGACTTTCGTTTCTTGTCGATAAGGCATGCATGGCATTAAAGCCTCCCATTCCTGCAATGGTTACGGCAGCTTCACTTCCTCCTGTTACAATAACATCGCATTGACCTAAACGAATATAGTTTAGTGCGTCTATCATAGCGTTTGCAGAAGATGCGCAAGCCGAAACTGTAGTATAGTTAGGTCCCATAAATCCATGTTTAATAGATATGTTACCCGGTGCTATATCTGCAATCATTTTAGGTATAAAAAATGGGTTGAATCGTGGAGAACCGTCTCCCGCAGCGAAGTTTAACACCTCGTTTTGGAAGGTTTCTAAACCACCAATTCCTGCACCCCAAATAACACCTACTCGTAATTTGTTAACAACATTTAAATCTAACTTAGCATCTAAGATAGCTTCGTCTGAAGCTACCATAGCGTACTGAGTAAATCTATCCATTTTACGAGCCTCTTTTCTATCAAGAAAATCGGTAGGATTAAAGTTTTTTAATTCGCAAGCGAATTTAGTTTTGAACTTTTCAGTATCAAAATATGTTATAGGAGCAGCACCACTTTTACCACTAATTAGAGCATCCCAATATTCATCTTTGGTATTTCCAATTGGCGTAAGTGCCCCTAAACCCGTAACTACTACTCGCTTTAGTTCCATAAAAATCTTTTCCTTATTTTGCAGCTTCTATGTATGATATAGCTTGACCAACTGTTGCAATGTTTTCTGCTTGATCATCTGGAATTTGGATATCGAATTCTTTTTCGAATTCCATAATTAATTCTACAGTGTCTAATGAATCTGCTCCTAAGTCGTTTGTGAAGCTAGCTTCAGTTACAACTTCGTTCTCATCAACACCTAATTTGTCTACGATAATCGCTTTTACTCTTGATGCAATGTCTGACATAATCTTTAATTTTAAGTTTTAAATAAGGTGCAAAAATAAAAAACTTTATTTTAAAACACGCTTTTAGTTTGAAAATAGTGAATGTAAATTAACAAATTTAAACTGAAGTAATTTAATTTTGCACGAAAAGTATTTTGTATTCCTCGTTTTATAATCGAGAAACAGATGTCGTTTTAGTCACTATTTCGTAGTGTTTACAACGCTTTTAATACTTTTAAACAAAAAATAAAACGCATGAAACGTATTGTAATTTTTGCTTCTGGATCTGGCTCGAATGCTGAAAACTTAATTAATTATTTTAAAACAAAAGCTGATGCTTCGGTAACATTAGTTCTTACTAATAATCCACAGGCCAAAGTACTAGACCGTTGTAAAAAACTAGAAATAAGCGCATTATCTTTTAATCGCATCGCTTTCACTAAAACAAATGATGTTTTAAACATTTTGCATAGTGCTAATCCAGATTTAATTGTTCTAGCAGGATTTTTATGGAAGTTTCCCGAAACCATTCTAAATGCTTTTCCAAATAAGGTTATTAATGTCCACCCTGCCCTACTACCAAAATTTGGAGGAAAAGGCATGTACGGCATGAATGTGCATGATGCTGTTGTTACTAATAAAGAAACAGAAACGGGCATTACAATACATTATGTAAATGAAAATTACGACGAAGGCACAACCATTTTCCAAGCCACTTGTCCTGTTTTAGCTACAGATACTGCCGAAGATGTTGCTAATAAAATTCATGAATTAGAAATGGAACATTTTCCTATAGTTGTTGAAAAACTTTTAAAGTAAAGACATATAAAAATTAAATGTCAAAAAAAAAGAAATACTACACGGTCTGGAAGGGCCATAAACCTGGAGTTTACAATACTTGGAATGCTTGCAAAGCACAAACCAAGGATTATCCTAGTGCCGTTTACAAATCGTTTCCAAGCTTAGAAGCTGCAACACACGCATTAAATAGTAATCCTAAAGATTTTATTGGTAACAAATCGTTTACAAGCGGATTGACGTCTGAGCAGTTAAAAAAAATAGGGCGACCTAATTACAATTCTATTTCGGTAGACGCTGCATCAAGTGGTAATCCAGGTATTATGGAATATCGAGGCGTAGATACCAAAACAAAAAAGCAGATTTTTATTCAAGGCCCATTTCAACAAGGCACAAATAATATAGGTGAATTTTTAGCCATTGTTCACGGCTTGGCATTGCTTAAAAAAAACAATAGCAATCTTTTAATTTATACCGATTCTAGAACAGCAATGAGTTGGGTGAAAAAGAAAAATTGCAATACCAAACTAGAACGCACAGATAAAAATAAAGATGTATTCAATTTAATTGATCGTGCTGTAAGTTGGCTTAAAAATAACGACTACCAAACTACAATTGTAAAATGGGAAACTAAAGCTTGGGGAGAAATCCCTGCGGATTTCGGAAGAAAATAATGATAATCACCTCATTACCAGCATATGGTTTGTGTTTATTTTAATATTAATATATTACCGGTATTCGTACATAAAGCCTATATTTGCCAAAAAATTTGACATCTCTTTATGAGCCAATTAGTAATCGTTGGGACCGTAGCTTTTGATGCTATTGAAACCCCTTTTGGAAAAACCGATAAAATTCTAGGCGGAGCAGCCACTTACATCGGACTATCTGCCTCGCAGTTTAATTTAGATAGCGCAATTGTTTCTGTAGTAGGAAACGATTTCCCGCAAGACTACCTAGAATTATTATCTAATAGAAACATTGACATTTCTGGATTAGAAATTGTAAAAGACGGAAAAACATTCTTTTGGAGTGGCCGTTATCATTACGATATGAATTCTAGAGATACCTTAGTTACAGAACTTAATGTATTAGCAGATTTCAACCCAATAGTTCCTGAAGCATACAAAAATGCTGAAGTGGTAATGTTAGGAAACTTACATCCTTTAGTCCAACTTGGTGTATTAGACCAAATGACGACAAAGCCAAAATTAGCAATATTAGACACCATGGATTTCTGGATGGATAATGCTTTAGAAGATTTACATAAAGTAATTGCTAGAATAGACGTACTAACTATAAACGACGAAGAAGCAAGACAATTAACAGGAGAATATTCTTTAGTTAATGCAGCACAAAAAATCTTTAAATTAGGACCACAATTTGTGGTCATTAAAAAAGGAGAACATGGTGCTTTATTATTTCATAAAGATGAAATCTTCTCTGCACCTGCGTTACCTTTAAAAAGTGTATTCGACCCAACAGGAGCTGGAGACACTTTTGCTGGAGGATTTGCAGGGTTTTTAGCAAATTCTGGAAATTACACTTTCGAAAACATGAAAACAGCCATCATTTACGGCTCGGCATTGGCCTCATTTTGTGTAGAGGAATTTGGAACAGCAAGCTTGGAGAAAGTCACCTCAGAACAACTAAACTCCCGACTGCAACAGTTTAAGGAGTTAACAACATTCAATATCGATTTATCATAAAAAAAACACGCGCTTTATAAAGGCGCGTTTTTTTAATTAATTTTTTATAATATATACAATGAGCGATGCTTTAAAACATGAATGCGGTATAGCATTTATTAGACTTTTGAAACCATTAGAATACTATAAAGAAAAATATGGTACTGCATTTTATGGTGTAAATAAAATGTATTTAATGATGGAAAAACAGCACAATCGCGGTCAAGACGGTGCTGGATTTGCAAGTATTAAATTAGACACTCATCCTGGTGAACGTTATATTAGCAGAGTTCGATCTAATGCTCAACAACCAATACAAGACATATTTGCTCAAATTAACGAAAGAATTAATCAGGAGTTAATAGAGAACCCTGAATATGCCGACGATGTTGCACTTCAAAAAAGACATATTCCTTATATAGGCGAAGTTCTTTTAGGACATGTTCGTTATGGAACTTTTGGAAAAAACAGTGTTGAAAGTGTACACCCGTTTTTAAGACAAAACAACTGGATGCACAGAAACTTAATTCTTGCAGGAAACTTTAATATGACTAATGTTACCGAGTTATTCGATAACTTAATTCGTATTGGGCAGCATCCAAAAGAAAAAGCAGATACCATTACTATAATGGAGAAAATTGGTAATTTTTTAGATGATGCAGTTGCAAAAAAATATAAACAATTAAAAGCAGAAGGCTATTCTAAAACAGAATGTTCGCCTTTAATTGCCGAACGTTTAAATGTTGGTAAAATTTTAAAAAGAGCTGGTAAAAACTTCGATGGAGGGTATGCTATGGTGGGTATGTTAGGTCATGGTGACGCTTTTGTGTTCCGTGATCCTGCAGGAATTAGACCGGCATATTATTACCAAGATGACGAAGTTGTTGTTGTCGCTTCAGAACGTCCAGTAATTCAAACTGTTTTTAATGTAGATTTCGATAAAGTTAAAGAATTAGATCCTGGTCACGCTATTATCACTAAAAAATCTGGAAAGGTAAAAATTGAAAAGATTTTAGAACCTACAGAACGTAAAGCGTGTTCTTTCGAGCGTATTTATTTCTCTAGAGGGAGTGATGCAGAAATCTATCAAGAACGTAAAACATTAGGAAAATTATTAATGCCTAAAGTTCTTGAAACCATTAATTACGACACCAAAAACTCGGTATTCTCTTATATCCCTAACACGGCAGAATCATCATTTTTTGGAATGATAGAATCTGTTGAAGACTATTTAAATAAAAGAAAGACCAAAGCCATAATTGAAGGCAAAAATCTATCTGAAGAACAAGTTACAGAGATATTAAAAGAACGTCCGAGAATTGAAAAAATCGCTATTAAAGATGCTAAACTTCGTACGTTTATCACAGAAGATAGTAGTAGAGACGATTTAGTAGAACATGTTTACGATGTTACCTATGGCGTTATTAAAAAAACAGATAACATTGTTATTATAGACGATAGTATTGTTCGTGGTACAACACTTAAGAAAAGTATTATTAGAATGCTAGACCGTTTACACCCTAAACGTATAGTTGTAGTATCGTCTGCACCACAAATTCGTTACCCAGACTGTTACGGAATCGACATGGCTAATTTAGAAGGTCTTGTTGCCTTTAGAGCAATGTTAAGCTTACTAAAAGAAAATAATAAGTATCATTTAATTGAAGAAGTTTACAATAAATGTAAGTCTCAATTAGAATTAAAAGATAAGCAAGTTAAAAACTTTGTAAAAGATTTATATGATCAATTTACAGATGATGAGATTTCTGCTAGAATAGCAGTACTTATTTCTGATGATACTATTAAAGCAGAAGTACATACTATTTTCCAAAGTGTTGAAAATTTAAATAAAGCATGTCCAAAGAATTTGGGAGACTGGTATTTTACAGGAAACTATCCAACTCCTGGAGGAAACCGTGTTGTTAACAGAGCATTTATTAATTTTTTCGAAGGAAACAACCAACGCGCTTATTAACAACTTGTTACAACCCATTTTTCGTAGTGCAAAAACTACAAAAAATCGATTCATCTAGTTTTAACGTAGTTAATCTAAAAGATTATTCGATAATGTAAAAAAAATCTAATTTGGCAGAACCATAACATAAGTAGGTTAAGTTCATGGTAGATTTGGGGCAAAAAAGGTGAACTAACGTTCACCTTTTTTATTTAATAAAATCTTCACTTCAAAATTTCGTAACTCAACCATCTTATGGTTCCCACTCACCCCAATAGATACCGAGTCGTTTTTTCTACAAATTAAAACACCTCACACTAATATCTAATTACATATTATACTATGTAAACTTTGCACCAATTATATTAACGAGAGTTAAAATAATATACTTCTTTACCTACAACTTCAACAATATTATTACGAGTACACCTAAATATACACTCTATTACCCGAAACATATACACAATTAACCCTACAACACTAAGGCTTTAAATTAACGGTTAAAATAACATACAAAGTTGCCAATATCGATGTTTTCCACCTCCTAGAACCCGCATATATTTGCAGTGTTAATCGTTAAGAACAACATCATGAATAAAATTATAACACTTAGTATTTGCCTATTAGTAATTACATCTAGTTTCGCATCTAATTTTTCTGACCTTACTTTTTCTAAAGACGGTGATAAATCTAAAATGGAAATTACGCTAACATTAAAAGATGTAAAAGCTGGGCAAAAATTATCTATAAAAGACGAAAAAGGAGTTTTCTTATTTAACAAAACAATTATAGAATCTGGTGTATTTTATAACAGATTCGACTTATCGGCTTTACCAAATGGAACATACCATTTCGAACACGAAAAAGAACATTACGTTAAGCATATTCCTTTTACTGTATTTAATGGTGAAGTGGATTTTGATAGTGCAAAGGCAACTGTTGTTTACAAGCCAAGTTTACGTGTAAAAAACAATATTTTATACTTATCTAAATTAGATTTAAACAAAGACGTTGTAGGTGTAGAAATTTATTACACTCCTACTACCGATAAAAATTACAGATTATTACACTCAGAAGACATTAAGGATACAGTAAAAATTGAACGTACTTACCGTTTATCTGGACAACATAAAGGAAATTACAAAGTTGTAGTCAACGCCAACAATGGTGAGACTTACGTAGAGTATTTTAAAATATAGTTTTTAAATAAATAGTATTTTATACTATTAAATTTAGTTAGTTTGTTTGTAAGAGTGGAGCTGGTTACTTCACTCTTTTTTTATGCCTTTTACTCATGTTATCTTTAATATGAGTAAAAGGTATTTGTTTTTTAATTAAGACCATGATTCAATCTTATTACTCGAAATAAGAAAGCTTACTACACCAATCTATATACTCTTAAGAATCTATTTTTAGTAAAGATTACATTTGCTTTTAACAAGGAAAAAAAATAATCATTTACTTAAATGAGATAAATTAATTTTAACCCTTGTATTTTTTTTAAATAAAAAGGAAAAACCATTAAAAAAAATAATTCCGAAATACATCTACAACAGATAAATTCTATCTTTAGGCTACGATCAATAATGTATGTATTGAACTTTTTCTAACAAAAAAAACGTAATCTACTAACACTTACAAAAACAATAAATGAAACAAAAAATTCTATTTATTACACTTTTTACAATTAGCAATTTTCTATTAGCACAAGATTATTTTCCAGAAAGCAAAGGTGTAAAATCTAATAATCATAACTACACAGCTTTTACGAATGCTAAAATTTATATTACCCCAACTACAGTTATAGAATCTGGAACTTTATTAATTAAGGATGGTCAAATAATTTCAGCTTCAGACCAAACTGTTCTCCCTAAAAATACAGTAGTTATCGATTCTAAAAACAAAACTATATATCCATCTTTTATAGATATATACTCAGATTTTGGAATTGAGAAACCAAAACGTAATGGAAGAGGTCGTTCTTCTCAATACGATGCCACAAGAGATGGTTTTTATTGGAATGATCATATTATGCCTGAAACTAACGCAATAGAAAAATTTGTGTTTGATGACAAGAAAGCTGAAGAATTACTAAAACTTGGTTTTGGAGTAGTAAATACACACTTACAAGATGGTATTGCGCGAGGAACAGGTGTTTTAGTGGCCTTAAATAAAAATAGTAGCAATGCTGATCGTATTTTAAATGACCGTTCAGCTCAATATTTCTCGTTTACAAAAAGTGCTATAAAATCACAATCTTATCCAACATCCTTAATGGGAGCAACCGCGTTATTAAGGCAGTTTTATAACGATGCCGACTGGTATGCAAAAGGTAATATTAATGTTACAGACCGCTCACTAGAAGCTTTAAATTCTAATAAAGATTTAGTACAAATATTCGAAGGTGGATCTAAGAGTAACGTTTTAAGAGCCGATAAAATTGGTGATGCTTTTGGTATACAATACAGTATTCTTGGAGGTGGAGATGAATACGAAATGATTCCAGCTATAAAAGCAACTCATGCTAAACTTATTTTACCCCTTAATTTTCCAGATGCTTATGATGTTTCCGACCCTTTTAGCGAGTCTTTTCTTTCTTTATCAGATATGCGCCATTGGAATCAAGCACCATCAAATCCAAAAATATTAGCCGAAAATGGAGTTGTATTCTCATTTACTTTAAATAATTTAAAAGAAACTAAAGACTTTAAAGAAAAACTAAATAAAGCTATTAATTATGGTTTATCTAAAACCAAAGCTTTAGAAGCATTAACAACAATTCCTGCAGAAATATTAGGACAATCTAATAGAATTGGAGCTTTAAAGAAGGGCATGGAAGCTAATTTTATTATTACTTCTGGAGACTATTTTGACAAAGAAACAATTGTATACGAGAATTGGGTACAAGGAAAAAAGAATCTAATTAAAACAGCAAACACTAACGATATTAGAGGAAATTATACTGTCACTTTAAACTCGAAAGTATTCAATCTTTCAATTAAAGGAACTGCAGATAGCCCAAAAGCTACTGTAAAACAAGACTCCACAGTATTAACCTCTAAATTTAACTTTGAAAATAATTGGTTGAATTTATCTTTCGCAGATAATTCTTCTGAGACTTATAGATTTTCTTCGCTTATCACTTCTCATAAAAAAGATTTTAATGGCAAGGTTGTAACCATACATGGGGAACAAGATTTTATTGCGACACTAACAGCTCCATATTCAAGTGAAAAAGATAAGGACGAGGCTTCACCAAAAATAGAGCTGACTCCTGTAACTTACCCAAATCTTGGTTATGGAAATTTAGAACTTCCTAAACAACAAACCATTTTATTTAAAAATGCAACTGTTTGGACGGGTGAAGATGACGGAATTTTAACAAATACAGATGTCTTAGTCAAAGACGGTAAAATAGCTAAAATTGGTAAAGACCTCTCTGCAGGAAAAGCCAAAGTAATCGATGCTACTGGAAAACATTTAACTGCCGGAATTATTGATGAACACAGCCATATTGCTGCATTGGCAATAAACGAATCTGGTCATAATTCTTCTGCAGAAGTCACTATGGAAGACGTAGTCGACCCAGATGATATAAGTATATACTATGCACTTGGTGGAGGTGTTACCTCTCTACAATTACTGCATGGATCTGCAAACCCTATTGGAGGACGTTCAGCAATATTAAAGTTAAAATGGGGTGAAACAGCCGAAAACATGATATATGATAATTCACCTAAATTTATAAAGTTTGCCTTAGGTGAAAATGTAAAACAAAGTAATTGGGGAAGTAATAATAGATTTCCACAAACAAGAATGGGTGTAGAACAAGTCTTTATTAATTATTTTCAACGTGCTAAAGAATACGGGGAAAAGAAAAAAAGCGGTGTACCATATCGTTACGATGAAGAAATGGAAACTTTACTCGAGATTTTAAACGGAGAACGTTTTATTAGCTGCCATTCTTATGTACAAAGTGAAATTAATATGCTCATGAAAGTAGCAGAAAAATTTAATTTTAAAATAAACACATTCACACACATTTTAGAAGGTTATAAGGTCGCCGATAAAATGGCTGAACATGGAGTTGGAGCTGCCACCTTTAGCGATTGGTGGGCTTATAAATTTGAAGTTAATGACGCTATACCATACAATGCAGCTATAATGCAACAACAAGGTGTTACTGTTGCTATTAATAGTGATGATCAAGAAATGATTAGACGCCTGAATCAAGAAGCTGCAAAAACAGTAAAGTATGGAGGGATGACCGAATTAGAAGCTTGGAAAATGGTTACTATTAATCCTGCAAAATTATTACATATAGACGATAGAGTTGGTAGTATAAAAAAGGGAAAAGATGCTGACCTAGTACTATGGAGCGACCACCCAATGTCTATTTATTCTAAAGCAGAAAAAACACTAATTGAAGGGGCTATTTATTTTGATATCGAAAAAGATAAGCAACAACGTAAAGACATTGCTAAAGAACGCGCTAAACTTGTTGATTTAATGCTTCAAGAAAAATCTAAAGGTAAAAAAACACAGAAACCTAAAGGAAAAAGTAAAGAAGAAATGACTTGCGAATCACTTTAATAAAAAAAGAAAATGAATATATATAATAAATTAATAGTGTTTGCTAGTTTACTATACGGGTCTCTTACCTATGCGCAGCAAACACCAGCACAAACACAAACCGAAGCTATAGTTATAGAAGGGGCTACTGCACATTTAGGAAATGGAACCATAATAGAAAACTCTCTTATTATGTTTGAAGCAGGCACCTTAACATTTGTTGGAGATTCCAAAATGAAAATAGCCAGAAAAGGCAAAAAAATAAACGCTACAGGTAAACATATTTACCCTGGGTTTATTGCTCCAACAAAGGCTTTAGGATTAACAGAAATTGATGCTGTTAGAGCTAGTAGAGACGAAGATGAAATAGGAGAATACATTCCACATGTACGCAGTTTAATTGCTTACAACACCGAATCTAAAGTTGTAGAAAGTATGCGTCCTAATGGTGTTTTACTTGCTCAAATAACTCCTCAAGGAGGAGATATTTCAGGGACCTCATCTATTGTACAACTAGACGCTTGGAATTGGGAAGATGCCGCAATTAAAGTAGATGATGGAATTCATTTACATTGGCCAAACAGTTTTAAACAGGGTAGCAGAAGAACAGGCGACCATAACACATTTAAACCTAACGAAAACTACCAAGAGTCAATAGCTGAAATTTTAACTTTCATCAAAAACTCAAAAGCATATAGCCAAACAGTTTCTAAAGAAGAAAACGCACCATTTAAAGCCATGCAAGGATTGTTTACAGGTTCTCAGAAACTATATATATATGTAAATAAAGAGAAGGAAATAATAGACGCTATAACTTTAATTAAAAACGAAGGTATAGATAACATCGTTATTGTAGGTGGTTATGAAGCTTACAAAATAACCGATTTTCTAAAACAGAATAATA